>JBDRQZ010000432.1:0-4019 GCA_043826025.1 bacterium
GGGGCGGCGCCTGAAGTCATCTTTCAGTTGCGGCTGCCGCACCTGCCGCCATTCGGTCGCCAGTGTTTTGCGATCGGTGGTCGCAAAATAAATCATGACAATTCCCATCAGACAGCCCCAGAGGTCCTTACCAATATCGCAGATATCGAACACCCGACTGGAGAGTTGCATCTGGAAGACTTCATCGAAGGTGGAAAAACCCAGTGCGGCCAGATAGGTAATCAGCATGACTTTGGCGGCAGGCACCTTGCGAGGCGTCAGATCGCGATAAATCATCCAGGCGAAAATACCATACGCGAGGTAGTGCCAGTTCTGTTGCAGGTCGTAGAAATTGTGATCGAAGTAGTAGTCGGTGATCTGATTAGCAATGACCAACATCACAATCACCGCAGCCACCCCAATCAGCAATGACCGGGTGATGTAGGCGCGTAGCGCGACGACCAGCGCGATTACCAGTATCGCTGCGACCAATGGCATGATCGGGATTGAGAGGTCGCCCAGGGTGAGCGCGGTTGAGGAAAGCGCCGAAATTCTCTCTACCAGGAAGTTTTGCAGCAACACAAATGGTGTCGCCACCAGCAGCAGACTGTAGAGCACAGTGTGCAACCGCGGAGAATGGATACCGCTCGACAATGCTGCAGACATGCTACCTCCCGGGGAACGGTCAACCCGGCAACAACAGAGACTGCAACAGCGAAACCGCAGGAATCCAACATGATGAATATCGCTGTTCTATTTGTACCCGCCCGAATATAGGCCATTCAGGCTATTCTGTCAATGGAAACGAGTGATTGCCGGGGCGCGAAAGTGTTTACGGTGAGCTCGGACTGCTTTACGATTCCCAGCCGGCAATCCGCGCCATCATCCACCACCAGGCTTTGCCTTTCTGGTAGCAGTTGAAACAGTGGGAGTGAGCGCAGTCGCCACAACCGGGGCAGGTGTGGATCGCGCACCAGTCATAGCACCAGTTGCAATAGTCGCTTTCGTCGGGGTAGTAGACCCCGTCAGGGTCGTAGCTCTCGATATCGGCGAAATCGAACAGGATCTTGCCATGCAGGTTACAGTAGTCGCGAATCTGGTTGTTGCGCAGGTAGAGATTGCCTTCCGGACCGCTGCCATCGAGGTGACCGGTCATGTAGATGAAAGTCACCCCTGGATAGTCGGCTTCCAGTTGTTCCAGCGCCGCCAGGTAGATACCGATCCCCTCCTCGGTGTTGCCGCTGACCCCGCCGCACCAGGAGAACATCGCCATGTTGCACTCTGGATGGTTATCCAGATAGGTCCGGGTCGGCGCCACCCAGGAGACATCGCCAGTACCTCCCAGGTCATCGCTCACCTCATAGAAATATGGCGAGTCGTAGCTGTTATCTTCATCATAGACCATCTGGATACCGGTCATGATTTGGCTGCCATGCGACGTGTGCACGTAGTAGATATTGAAGTTCTCGCCGATAGTCTCAATCATCGCGAGTGGGATTGCGGGGAAATCGGCGACTACTGTATGGTCGGCGATGATCGCGTCGCTCGGTTCACCGGGGCAGACCGGCACCGGACCGCCGGCGAAAATATACTGGACCAGATAGACCGCATCGGCAATCCCGACAAAGCCGCTGCCGTCGGCATCACCCGCCGCCGGCGGTTTGGGCGCAGCGCCCTGGGCGAACACATAGCCGATAATGTAAACCGCATCGGTGATATTGGCCACCCCGCTGGAGTCGGCATCGCCACAGACATAATCCTGCGCTGTCAACGGCGAGGCAAAAAGCAGCAACATCAAACAGATCAATCCTGCCCAGCCGCCTCTGAATCCATCTATCGTATTCACATTTCCCTCCCGGGGAGAACTAGTAACCTGGTTAAACAGCTCCATTTACTGCAAGATAGTGGCTGGAGGAGATCGGTCAACTGAAATCCGTGCGCGGCAGATGCCCACATCTGCCGGACGTCAGGTTGTGTCAGGTCCTGCGAGCGCGTGAGCGGTCGTGTGACCTGACACGCGTAGGTCAGGAGCTCTGGTTCCCCCTCGACCTGATCGGGGGCGCTCCTGACAGCGCTCTTTGCGGCAGGTCACACGCTTGCCGAGTCGGCTCGCGCAGGACCCGCCGCAACTTCCTCGAATTCTAAGTCCAATCCTTCCAAACTAGAACTTCACCCCGGCTGTCAGTGACATAGTCAGCGGCGCTGCTCCATCTCCACGCCTCCTCAATGTCGACCAGTCCTGCTCGTCGCGGATTGCTGTGAATGTAATCGAGTTTCGTGCGAAAGACGCGATCGGAACGTATCGCTACCCTGTCGTAACGCGGCATCCAGATGTTTTTCTCTGTGATTCCAAGGTCTGGAGAAGATTTCTGCGATACATATTTTTTGAAGTCGCGCATGAACCGGGGCAGCTTGTCTCCGTCAATGAAAAGCAAAAGGTGAATATGACTTGGCATGAAAACATAGCCGGCGACACGCGCTTCGTACTTGCGAGAGTAGAACCCGAGTGAATCGGCCATCGCTTCGTACACCCCAGCAACCAGTCCGTATTGGTGCCATTCGCGAAATGTGGTGGTGACGAAAAAGCAGATCTCGTTCTTCTGATCGGCAAATCGAAGCCCCATGTTCTATCTATAGCGGAAAGTGAATACTTTGGTCAATCACTATCTAGGTTGATTTGGACGGGTTGTGTTAGGTCCTGCGAGCGCGTGAGCGGTCGTGTGACCTGACACCAGAAACTGCGGCAGGTCACACGCTCGCCGAGTCGACTCGCGCAGGACCCGCCGCAACTTGATCGCTATATCTACCACGGCTTTCGCCGATATAGTCAGAAAGGCTAGAACTATATCCAGCAGGAGATTTTTATGGGCGTTTTCATGGAAGTCATCGAGTGGGTCGATCTGCAATCATCCGATATGATCCACCGAATTCCGGAGCAGGGGTCGGCCGATATCAAGCTCGGCGCGCAGTGTATCGTGCGTGAGACCCAGTCGGCGGTCTTTTTCTCGAATGGCAAGGCCTGCGATGTGCTCGGGCCGGGGCGGCATACCCTGACCACGCTGAATATTCCGATTCTGACCAAGATTCTTTCGATTCCCTGGGGGTTCACCTCGCCCTTCCGCGCGGAGGTCTACTTTGTCAACCATAAGGTGTTCACCAACCTCAAGTGGGGCACCCGCGATCCGGTCGCTTTCCGTGACAGCGAACTGGGGCTGATCCGGCTGCGCGGGCATGGGGCCTATACCTTCCAGATCAGTGAACCGATGGTTTTCCTCAACCGGCTGGTGGGCCATCAGGCGCTCTGGTCGACGCATGATATCGAGGACTACCTGCGCGATGTGATCGTCGCGCGGATCAATGACATGTTCGGCGAAAAGCTCGACACGATTCTCGACCTGCCGAAGCAGTACAATGAACTGGCGCTGGAGGTCAAGCAGCGGATCAGCGAGGAGTTCACCAAGTATGGCATGGAGCTGCTCGACTTCTATATCACCTCGATCACGCCGCCCGCTGAAGTGCAGAAGATGATCGATGAAAAATCGGGCATGGGCGCGGTCGGCGATCTCGATCGTTTCCTCAAGTTCGAGATGGCCAAAGCCTTTGGCGCGTCGGGTGCGACCGGCTATCCCGCTGCCGGGGCCGGTATCGGTATGGGCGCGGGCGTTGGCCTGATGGCGCCCTTTATGATGTCGAAAGCGCTGGCGCCCGATCAGACAGATTTCAAGAATGAATCGCTGCCGACCGTAACCTGTCCCAAGTGCGGCGCCGACACGCCGGAAGAATCACGCTTCTGTTACAAGTGTGGTCATCAGATGGTCGGTCTCAATCGCTGCGGCAAGTGTGAGGCAGAACTGCCAGCCGAGGCGCTTTTCTGCCATCAGTGCGGGCACAAATTGTCCGAGGCGCAAACTGGCACCGAGTGCGGTCAGAACCTGCCGCACGGGACGAAGGTCTGCGTCAACTGCGGTCACAAACAGGCAGAGTGATGCGCGGCGGTTACCGGCTCGGCATTACCTGTCCTTTTTGCGGTGGCAAACTGG
>JBDRQZ010000433.1:0-2446 GCA_043826025.1 bacterium
CTCGAAAGAGACTGCGATCATGATGATTGCCGACACGGTGGAGGCGGCATCTAGGACCCTGGAGGACCCCAAGCCCTCTCGCATCCGCAGCCTGATCCGTCGCCTGATGAATGACAAAATCCAGGCCGGGCAGTTGTCGGATTCCAGTCTGACTCTTGCCGATCTGAAGAAAATCGAAGATGCCTTCGTAAAAGTCTTGATCGGAATCTTCCACGCGCGCATAGATTACCCTACTGATGAGACGGAGCAACGCGCGTGAAACGGAAGGTTCGAATATACAATACAGTGACCGGTTACCGCGTTCCCCGGCGCAAGCTGGAGAACCTGGGGGAGATGGTTCTGGCAGGAAAACGCCGCAGTGGCGAGGTCAATCTGGTGTTCATCGATGATCACCGCATGGCGCAACTAAATAGACAGTATCGCCGACGCAACGGCACAACCGATGTGCTCTCCTTCAATCTGGGCGAACCGGACGAACCGCTGCAGGGAGAGATTTACATTTCGCTGCCGCGCGCGCGCCTTCAGGCTGCCGAATTCGGTCACAGTGTGTCGCGGGAGATTCTCAAGCTCGCCTGTCATGGTTTTCTTCACCTGTGTGATGTGCATCACCCCGATGATGCCGCCCGCGAGCAGATGTTGGCGGCCGAAGAGCGCTATCTGAGGCGTCTGGAGGCGTCATCGTGACTACCCCACTGATTCTGTTGCTGGCTGTCCTGATCAGTCTCTACACCACCTATCTGGTGAATGTCGCCGCCGCCGGTCTTTACCTCTCCGACTATGATGAACAGAAGTTTTTTGCCAGTCTCAAGCCGCGCACACGAGAGTTTGTCAGCTTCCTGATGAAGAATCCGGCCCGGATGGGAAACACCGCGATCCTGGTGGAGGATATCTGCCTCGCCGCCAATTCGGTGATTCTTTTCTATCTGGGTTTGCGCTGGATACCACTGGAAGGCTTCTCCTATCTGGCCGGCATTGTCCTCGCGTTCGTCGGCGCTTTCCTGCATGTCGGTCTGGCCGAACTGATCGCACCCCTGGTGCGACAGGAGCGCGCCCTCAATGTCTTTCGGCGACGCACCTGGCTCTTGAGACCAATCCTGGCAGTGACCTCGCCGGCGGTCTCGCTGATGTTACGCCACAAGGAACGGCGCAGCAACGACACCGAGATGGATGAGCGCAAAGAGGAAATCGTCGAACGCGCGATCGAGTCGTTGGCCGACTCGGCCGGTATCGGCGAACCGCTGATGGAGCGCGAAGAGCGCCGGATGATCGAGAAGATTTTCGATCTCGGCGAGACCGAAGTCCGTGAAGTGATGGTGCCCCGGATTGACATGAATGCAATCGAAGTCGGTACTTCTTTTGCCGAGGTGCAGCAACTCGCCGCCCGGACTGGTTATTCCCGTTTTCCGCTCTATCGCGAAGATGCCGACAATATTCTGGGGATCATTTATCTCAAAGACCTCTTCGCCGCGATGCCCTTCGCTGAAGGTGACTTCGATCTGGAGAAGTTGGCGCGCAAGCCTTACTTCGTACCCGAATCGAAAATGCTCGACAAGCTGCTGGAAGAGTTCAAATTGCAGCGCAACCACATGGCGATCGTCGTCGATGAGTTCGGCGGCACGGCTGGACTGGTGACGATGGAGGACCTGCTCGAACTGATCGTCGGCGATATTCAGGATGAGCATGATACCGAAGAGGCGGAGCTGGTCAAGATCTCAGATAATGTCTACCTGCTCTCGGCTAATCTTTCGATGGATGATCTCGCCGAGCAACTCGATCTGCCACTCGAAGAAAAAGAGTTCGAGACTGTCGGCGGCTATATCTACGATCTGGTCGGCTCGCTTCCCAATGTCGGCGACAAGATCGAGACCGACGGACTGCGCTTTGTTGTGGAGAAGATCAGGGGGCAACGGATCGAGAAGGTGAAGCTGATTCTGCTGCCGGAGCAGGAACTGCAGGATGATGACTAGCTGTTTGCGCTGCTGTCTTAACTAATCACTGTCAGGAAAAGAGAATTCGATCTCGACCCGGCGATTCTGTTCGCGCCCGGCACGGGTACGGTTTGAGGCAATGAAATCGGTCTCGCCCAGGCCCACCGCCTGCAACCGGGTGGCAGCAATCCCCCGTTTTTCCAGATAATGCTTCACCGCACGCGCGCGCTTCTGCGAGAGCAACAGATTCGCATCATCGGGGCCGATGTCGTCGGTGTAACCATAGACCACCGCACTCACCTGCGGGAACCAGACCAGGTAGTTAGCGACTGTATCCAGTACCGCGGTCTGGCTGGAGTCGATGATCGACGAACCGGGAAGGAAAAGCGATGAGTTGATTCGCTTGACGAAGATTTTCTCCAGCTCCGGTCTACAGTTGTGATCGACACTCACTCCCGGCGGTGTGTCGGCGCAGAAATCGGTGACGTCGATTACCCCATCGCCATCCTGATCGGGGG
>JBDRQZ010000434.1:0-12941 GCA_043826025.1 bacterium
TGGCAAGGCTCTTTATCTGCGACTCAGCGATGGCAAGATTGCCGTCTTCGGGCATCTGTCACGCTTCAAGCCTGAGATCGAGGAGTATGTCGCGGCGCAGCAACTGGCCTCGGAATCTTATGAGCAGGATCTCTATCCTGAGCAGGATCGATTCGAGTTTGCTCGTGGTGACACGGTAGCCTGGAGCGGCTCGACCGGGGTCGGCGCACCGCATCTGCATTTTGAGATCAGAACTGCAGATGACCGGCCCCTGAATCCGCTCCTACAGCCGGGATTCGCAGTTCGCGATTCTCGCCCTCCGGTTTTCAAAAGGCTGCATTTGATCACCGGCATCGATGAAAAACTCGCGGCGGCTTTGGGTTTGCCGACCGAATATGAGTTTCGACTCGACTCGCAGAGCGGCATCTACAAGCTCGACAAGACACTTCCGGTGGGGATCCTGCCCTTCTGGCTCTCCGCCGAGGTCATCGATCTTGTCGGCAGCAACTCCTGGCGCAAGCCGGTCTACTCGATTGAGCTCCGCCACGCCGGGCAGGCGCTTTATCACTACTCATTGGACACAGTTGATTTTGCCGGCAACTACCTGATTGATGCCACTCGCAACTATCAACGCGCGATGCAGGGCGACAAGTTCTTCCAGAATCTCGTGGATGATAAGCTGCTTACGCTGGCCAACGGCATCGGCGGACTGATCAGTGATTTTTCGCAGCCGCTGGAGATTGTCGCCGGCGATGCCGCCGGTAACACCAGTCGCGCACAAGTCCGGCTGGAACCCGGTGTTGTTGGCTTCCAGCCTGATGCTCAGAAGCTGAGTCGACTGATTGAATCCGAGGGTGACTCGACTGCCGGAATCTGGGGAGCTTTCTTCCCGTTTAAAGACAGCCTGTTATTCATTTTCAATGACACTTCGGCAACCGGCTCCCTCTATGAAATCAGCGACTTGCGCGGCAGGATCGGCCAGCCGCTGGAGCTTACTCCCGGCTTCTACGCCGCCTACGTTGACCATGCCGACACCAGCGGGAGCAGCACCGATCAGGTCACTGTTAGACGCACGACCTCTACCAGCGAATCGCAGACCCTTGGGTTCCGCACCGACTATGATTCAGCAACGCCGCTTCCCGAGGGCAGGCTCGGCTGGAGTTCTCCCGATGGCCGGTTCAGAGTCAGCGCCCCGCCGCCGGAACAGACCTTCTTCCCCCTGGACCGCAATAGCTTCTTCCTGATCGAAGAGCGAGAGTCCCGCGAGTCGGTCGACTATGCTATTCTCCCTGAAGACTTCGCCGCCCGCAAGCGGCTGACCTACTCCTACCGCTTCGATGGCGAACCGCCGCGCGGCGCTGGTCTCTATCAGGTGTTTGGCAAAGAAACGCTCAGCTTTCTGGGAGCGAAGCCGGATGAACCGGCGCAGACAGTCTCCGCCAGCTCTTACCGGCTCGGTGTCTTCACGATGCGGATCGACACCATCCCGCCGGCAATCACCGGTGTTTCACCGCGCGATGGCGCCCACGTCACTACCGGGCGACCGGAGATCAAGGCCAAACTCAAAGACACCCTCTCCGGCATTGAGGATATCACGCTCCGGCTTGATGGCCAGTGGTTGATCGCCGAGTATGACCCGGAATCGGGTTGGGTACGCGCCACCCCACATTTCAATCTTTCGCTCGGCAAACATCGGCTCGACATCATCGTCCGCGACAAGCTGGGCAATGAGCAGCACTACAAAAGCACCTTCTCGCAGGTCGATCAGGCCAAGAACAGGTAGCCGGCAAAACCGGACTTGAGCGCCCACGCAGAACATCGTATATTAGGCGGCCATGATACCGCTCAAAGATGAAATACCGACACGGCGCTTTCCGGTTGTCACCGCCTCGTTCATCGTCATCAATCTACTGGTCTTCATCTATCAGCTCGGCCTGAGCCAGAGTGAGACACAGGAGTTGATGCTGCGCTTTGCTTTCATTCCGGCGCTCTATACCGGCCATGCGCAACTGCCGGTCGGCCTGGCGACCCTTCCCGGCCTGAGCATCATTACCAGCATGTTCATGCATGGCGGTTTCATGCACGTGGCCGGCAACATGCTCTATCTTTGGATCTTCGGCGACAATATCGAAGACTATCTGGGCCGCGTGAAATTCGTGATTTTCTATCTGGTCTCCGGTCTGGCTGCGGTCGGGCTGTTCACGCTGACCTCCTGGGGCTCGACAGTGCCGTTGATCGGCGCCTCCGGCGCCATCGCCGGTATTTTGGGGGCCTACTTGGTGCTCTATCCGCATGCACGGGTGCAGACATTGATTTTCTTCTTTTTCATCACCCGTATTCAGGTCCCCGCCAAAATTCTGCTTGGCTTCTGGTTCATTATGCAGTTGCTTTACGGCCTACCGGAACTGGCGCTCAACGGCGCGCAGGGCGGCGGGGTTGCCTGGTTCGCGCATGTCGGCGGGTTCGCGTTCGGTTACGCCTATTTCAGATTCACCGGTAAACGGGCTCACTGGGGCTATTACTCATGAAGAAAAGCGCTGATTTCGTTCATCTGCATAATCACACTCAGTTCTCGCTCCTGGATGGCGCCTGCCGGATCGACGCCTTCGTTGAACTAGCCGTCAAGCTGCGTTTTTCGGCACTGGCAATTACAGATCATGGCAATATGTTCGGCGCGGTGGAATTCTACAAGAAGGCGCGCAAGGCCGGGATCAAACCGATTATTGGCTCCGAAGTGTATGTCGCCCCCAAAAGCCGCCTGCACAAGGAACCGGTCAATGGCTACCCCGATCAGGGCAACCACCTGCTGCTTTTGGCGCGCAATGAAGCCGGCTATCGCAATCTGATCAAACTCTCCTCGGCTGGTTTCACCGAAGGCTTCTACCACCGGCCGCGGATCGACAAGGAACTACTCAAGGAACATGCCGATGGTCTGATCTGCACCAGCGCCTGCCTGCAGGGTGAGGTTGCCTACACGATGCTGCGCAACCGCGACGAAGAAGCGAAACGAGTCGCTTTCGAGTTCGCCGATATGTTTGGCAAAGAGAACTTCTTTCTCGAAATCCAGAATCATGGTATCGACGCTGAAGATCAGGTGCGCGACCGGATCGTTAAACTGGCCACCGAGAGCGGCCTCAGCCTGGTGGCTACCAATGATTGTCACTATCTGGAGAAAGGGCACGCCGAGGCGCATGACGCACTGCTCTGCATCCAGACCGGCAAACTCCTGACCGATGCCGACCGGATGAGATATCATGGCGATCAGCTTTACTTGAAGAGCGCGGAAGAGATGAAAGAGGTGTTCGCCGCTTACCCGGAGGCGATTGAAAACACCTTGAGGATCGCCGAACGCTGTAATGTCGAGATCGAACTTGGAAAACTCCATTTGCCGGAGTTTCCGCTGCCGGAGCGCTTCGCGAATCTCGATGACTATCTGACCTTCCAGGCCGAAACCGGCCTGTCCAAACGTTATTCGAAAATTACGCCCGGTATCCGCGAGCGGCTCGAGTATGAGCTGGGTGTCATCAAGCAGATGGGGTATGCCGGCTATTTCCTGATTGTCGCGGACTTCATCGACGAGGCGCACAACCTGCAGGTGCCGGTTGGCCCGGGCCGTGGCTCGGCGGCGGGCTCGTTGGTTTCCTACTGTCTGGGCATCACCAATATCGACCCGATCAAATATGACTTGCTGTTCGAGCGCTTCCTGAATCCTGAGCGCATCAGCATGCCCGATATCGACATCGACTTCTCCGACCGGGGCCGGGAGAAAGTCATCCGCTATGTGATCAACAAGTATGGCGAGGAAAATGTCGGCCAAATCATCACCTTTGGCACCATGGCCGCGCGGGGGGTGATCCGCGATGTCGGCCGAGTGCTGGGGATTCCCTACAGCGAAGTCGACCGGATCGCCAAGTTGGTGCCCTTCGCGGTGGACATGACAATCGAGCGCGCCCTCAAGCTGGAACCGGAACTGGAGCGTCTCGCCGCCGATGATGCCCGCATTGCCAAGCTACTCGAATTCTCGAAAGTGCTCGAAGGTCTCGCGCGTCACGCCTCGACTCATGCAGCCGGCGTAGTGATCGCGCCCTCCAGACTGACCGATTTCCTGCCCCTCTACAAAGGCAGCAAGGGTGAAATCACGACTCAGTATGATATGAAGCATATCGAGGAGATCGGTCTTTTGAAGATGGATTTCCTCGGTTTACGCACGCTGACCGTGATCGACGATACGATTCGCAACGTGGCGGAGCGGCATGACTACCGGATCGAGATTGACCGCCTGCCGCTCGATGATGCGAAAGTTTATGAGCTATTCGGCAATGGCGAGACAATCGGCATCTTCCAGTTTGAGTCCTCCGGGATGCGGGAGTACCTGCGCAAACTGAAGCCGGAGAGTCTCAACGATCTGGCGGCGATGAATGCGCTCTACCGGCCCGGTCCGCTCAAGGGTGGGGTAGTCGATCTCTACATCGACCGCAAGCATGGCAAGGAGAAAGTCGAGTATGAGCATCCCTTGCTGGAGCCGGTGCTCAAAGACACCTATGGGGTGATCGTCTTCCAGGAGCAGGCGATGCGGATTGCCGCCGAGATGGCGGGCTATTCGCTCGGCAAATCGGATATTCTGCGCAAGGCGATGGGGAAGAAGAACCTCGATTTGATGCGCGCCCAGAAAGAGGAATTCGTCAACGGCTGCCTGAAAAACAAGATCGAGAGAAAAACCGCCGACAAGGTCTTTGACTTGATCGAAAAATTCGCGGGCTATGGTTTCAACAAATCTCATTCTGTCGGATATGCGCTGCTGGCCTATCAGACGGCATATCTCAAGTCGCATTACCCGCATGAGTTCATGGCGGCGTTGCTGAGTTCGGAAATGGAGTCGGCAGACAGGATCATCATCCTCATGGAAGAGTGTCGTCGCATGGGAATCGGGCTGTTGCCCCCCGATGTCAACGAGTCGGAGCTGGTGTTCAGCGTGGTTGGTGAGAAGATCCGCTTCGGGCTGGCGGCGGTGAAAAACGTCGGGCATGGCGCCGTCGAGGCGATGATTACGGCGCGCAACGATGGCGAGCGCTTTGAATCTCTCTTCGACTTCTGCACGCGGGTAGATTCCTCGGCGATCAACCGCCGGGCAATCGAGTCGCTGGTTGCCGCCGGTGCGTTCGATTCGGTCAAGGGCAACCGCGCGCAGCAGTTTGCGGCAGTGGAGATCGCTCTGAACTTCGGGCACTCGCTGCAGAAAAAGGAAGCAATCAATCAAGCCGACCTGTTCGGTTCCGGCCGCGATGATGGTACGGTGCAGGAACCGGCGTTAGTCAATTCGGATGAATGGAGCACGGCGGAGATTCTAGCGCGGGAGAAGGAAGCCCTGGGGTTCTATGTCAGCGGACATCCGCTCGACAAATACCGGTTGGAAATCGCCGCTTTCGCGACCGCCAATACCGAGACGATTTGCGAGTCGGCCGATGGCGAGATGGCCTCAATCGGGGGGATCATTCAGGCGCTCCGGATCAGCTACGACAAACAGGGTCGTCAGATGGCATTTGTCACGCTGGAGGATTTTTACGGGGTGCTCGATGTGATCATCTTCGCCGACCTCTTCGAACGCTCCCGCGAGTATCTGCGGCCCGATGCAATGCTGCTGTTGCGTGGAAAGGTCAATACCCGTGAAGGCGAAAAACCAAAAATCATCGGCGATCAAGTCGCCCCGTTGGAGAATATCTTCGAGCATCGAGATGCGCTGATGGAGATCTTCCTCAACGGCAAGACCGAATCCATGGTTCTCGAACGGATCAAGCGGATTTTGGAGCGTAGCCCTGGTCGAGTCGGCGTCGTGCTCAAGCTGGTCTCGGGCAACCAGTTGTTCTCACTGGCGGTTTCGGCTCTCCGGATCACTCCCAGTTCCGAGCTGGTTGACCAGCTCGCGGAGGTGGTCGGTCGTCAGAATCTGACATTTCGGGAGCAGCGCTAGGATAGGCTGGAACCTGGGGTTTGGTCAGGTGTTAAAATACAGAACCTCAACGATAAAGGTGTTGATTTAACAGCGTGATTTGCTATAATTAGGAACTACTTCAATGGTCTGCAAGAGATGAAACAACGGCTAACGACTGGTATCATGACACTGATCCTGCTGCTCTGCGGCGTGATGGCGCTTCCGCTGCAGGCTGAAAACGCACCGCGGCCGGAATTGCTGCACTGGCAGAAATATGATGCAGCGCTCAAACAGGCCCAGGCGGAGAACCGCCATGTGCTGGTCAATTTCACGACCAAGTGGTGCACCTTCTGCAAGAAGATGGACGCTACCACCTATCGTGACAGCGTCGTGGTCGCGGCCCTGAATGAGAACTTCGCCCTGGCCGTGGTCGATGGCGACTCTTACAACTTGATCAGCCTGCCGGAAGGTGACATCACAGAGAAAGGTCTCACTAGGCAATATGGCGTGCAGGCCTATCCGACTACCTGGCTGCTGGAGCCTGATGGCACCAAGATTGCCCCGGTGCAAGGCTATATCGACACCGCAAAGATGCAGTACATCCTGAGATTCATTAGCAGCAACGCTAATGAAGAGATGTCGTTCAAGGAGTTTGTCGAGCAGGAGCGCAAGAAGGAAGGCACTTTGTGAGGCGCCGCTGGCGCGCTTGTTCTTTGTTCCTGCTTGCTGGATCCTTGTTCCTAATGGGTTGTGGTGAAGGTGAACCGGAAACAGAAGCGGTTTCGCAGCGAACTGAGGCCGAGAGCGAACCTGGCAGCGACACACGGCTGGCACCCGGCTTCAAACTCAAGGATCTAGACGGAGAATCGATCGATTTTGCAGACTACAAAGGCAAACTCGTCCTGGTGGACTTCTGGGCGACCTGGTGCGGCCCCTGCCGGCGCTCGATTCCCCATCTCGCCAGTCTGCACAAGGAATATCAAGATCAGGGGTTTGAGGTGATCGGCATCTCTCTGGATCGCTCCGGGCCGCAGAAGGTCAGAGATTTCGCGGCCCAGATGTCGATCCCCTATACTGTTGTGCTCGGTTCACGCGATGTCGCAGAAAACTGGAACACCGGACCATCGATTCCTGTTGCATTCCTTGTAGACCGAACGGGCACAATTGTGAACAAGTTCGTTGGTTACCAGAGAAAATCAATCCTGGATGAAGAAATTCGCAAATACCTCTGAGGGTGTTTGACGTTAAGTTGATAAAGAGAATAGAAATAGTATAGATAACCGCGAACCGTATTGACAACTTTTGGAGGAATCCAATGCTGAGAAAATTCACTTCGCTGATGCTCGTCGTCGCATTTGCGGCCTTTATGGTAAGCCCGGTGCTTGCTGGCAGTGGCTGTACAAAGGGCGATGCTAAGACAACTGAGACCGCGACCCAGGCTTCTTCCGCTGACAAGAGCGGCTGTACCGCGGCTGAGAAGGCTGCCTGCGCCGCCAAGGGCGTGACCTGCGCCGAAACCGCGACCGCTGCCGGCGACAAGAAATCCTGCACCGCCATGAGCGGTGTGACCACTGCCGATGCCAAACTGCCGAACGGCCACCCGGTAATCTCGGTTGTCGATGCGCAGAAGTGTGGCGAAAGCACCACGGCCTTCCTGACGGTCAACAAGATGACCTGCGGCGGCTGTGTGGCTCAGGTCAACAAGACCCTCGGTGAAATGGATGGCGTCTGTGCCGTCGACGTCAACCTGGAAAAGGCTTCGGCGACTGTCGTCTTTCATACCGACAAGGTCACGCCGGAGGCGATGATTGCTGCGATCAGCAAGGCCGGCTATGAGGCTTCGCTGACCGAGACCAGCAAAATCGACCAAGCTGCACTCGAATCCTGCAAGGCTCGTTGCGCCAATGTCGGTTCCTGCACCAAGTCGACTGAGAAGACCAGCGACATCTAGCTGACTCTGACGGGTCAAGTATTAGGCGGTCGGCCGATTAACGGCTGACCGCCTTTTTTTGTAGGCACAAGGCATTTGACAGGTGTCTCAACAGCACTATTATGTATAAATCGATGATGGCTGGCCTACGAAAATATCTGAGATGGCATCTGGGAATCGTGGCTGTGCTCTGTTTCTCGCTGGCAGGTTCCGCAGTTGGCGCGAAATACGCCGGCGAGTCATTCACGCTCGGCGCCGGGGCGCGGGCGCTGGCCCTGGGTGGAGCCTATACGGCGCTTGCCGACGACGCCACCAGTATCTACTATAACCCGGCCGGTCTCTCCCGCCCCGCAGCCCGACAGTGTCTCCTGCTGCATTCTGAGACTTTCGGCTCGTTGGTCAATCATGACTTTGTCGCAGTGAGCTTGCCGACCCGGATGTCGGGCCGCCCCGGCGGTCTGGGTCTGGGGATCTATCGAGTCGGCGGCGGTGGCATCAAACTGACCGAGTGGGATGCCGATCTGGGTCGCCCAGTGGTCATCGAAGAGGTCGGGCATTATGACTATCTCGTGCTCGCCGGCGGCGGCATGGAGTTGAGTCAGAAACTCCGGCTGGGAGCAGCGGCGCGCATTATTGTACGTTCGCTTGGCAATGAATCGGGCTACGGTTTGGGAATCGATCTGGGCCTCCAGTATCAGCCCTGGCAGCCGTTCGGGCTGGGTTTGACCGTGCATAATGCCTCCTCCAGCTTTATCTCTTATGACAATGGCGCGCAGGAATCTATCCTTCCGGCGGTTCGGGTCGGAGCCGGCTATCTGCTGCGTCTGGCGCAATTCACCTTGCGGAGCACGGCGGAGACGGAGTTGCTGTTTGAGGGCCGTCGTTACGCCGCCCAGGTGTGGCTGAACGACATCTCAGCCGACTTTCGCTATGGCGCCGAATTGGGCTATCATGAGGTCATTTTTTTCCGCGCCGGTTCCGATATCGGCAAGCTCGCGATCGGCGTCGGACTGCGGTTTGACCGCTTCGCGCTCGACGGCGCATTCCTGGATCATCCGGATCTCGACAATTCCTATCGGCTATCCCTGGGTATCAACTTTTAGCAGTTCGAGGTGGTAAATGCACAATAGTGAGCGGGTTTTATCCTTACTCCTATGCACAATAGTCTTGCTCTTGGCGGCAGGTTGCGGCTCCCGGCGTCCGCAGCAGGAGGGGCCGATCAATTTGAACACGGTGGTGGCGGTGGCCGAGAATGAGCAAATCACTGTCGCCGACCTCTTCGTTTCCTATCAACGACTGAATGAGCCGGGTCGCGTTGGCGAGCGCACTGCGGAAGCTGCTGTCAACGAGTCGATTTACCGCAGCCTCGTCCGGCAGATGGTCGATAGCTACCACGACTACGATCCGGCGGAGATTCACCGTCTCGCCCGCAATCGCGTTCATCAGCCGCTGATGGAATACATGTTCAACGACCTCTTCAAGCACTCGGTCGAGATCCCGGAAGCCAGCGTCGATAGCTTCTATCAAGCTAACATCGAAGGCTATCACCGCGCCGAGCAACGGCGAGCGACCCACCTGCTGGTCTCGACCAGTCGTAAGGCCTGGGAGACTCAGGGCATCGACGTCTCCGGTTTAAGTGACGTCGAACTCGAACGGCGCGCCCAACAGCGCGCGGAGGAATTGTACCAACAGGTGATGGCCGGCGCCGACCTGGGGGAACTGGCGGCAAAATACAGTCAGGATAGCTACTCTGCTGAGAAGTCGGGCGATCTCGGTTTCTTCGGGAGTGGCGAGATGGTTGACGAATTCGAGAAGGTGGCCTTCGCGATGCGCGTGGGCGAAGTTAGCAAGCCTTTCAAGACGCGCTTTGGATACCACATAGTCCGGCTCGACGAGATTATTCCGGAGGAGACTCAGCAACTCGATGAAACGCGCCGCCAGGAGATCAAAGTATACCTCGAGCGTGAGGCTGAGCGCCAGCTGGCGCTGAAGTTCCTTGACAGTCTGATGACGAACGCCGAGTACACCTGGAATGAGGACCTGCTGCAGAAGAAAGTTGGCGAGTTTGGCGACCATGACTGGGTCTGTATCGTCAATGGCGTCGATAGCGTCGAAGGTTTCTTCCTGAAGAACTGGGAGTTGCGGGTTCGCACCAGGGACAATCTCCCCGACCTGACCGCCGATGGTCGTAAGGAGATGCTGGTCGATAAGCTTTCACCCAATGTGCTGATGGCTTACGCGATCGAGTCTGGATATTACGACAGCGACAGTGGCAAGGCGCTTTATGACTTCTACCGGCGGGACGAGATCGCCAGCCGCATCCATCGTCTGCGCACCAAGGCGGATTGGGAGCCCAGCGAAGAGGAGTTGCGCAACTACTATGACGCGCATCTCGATGAATTTCAAGCCGAGAAACCGATCAAAATCAGGCAAATAGTCTTTACCGACTCAATCTCGGCGGCGCGCGCCAAAGCGGAACTTTCCGATTCAGTGGACTTTGATTCGCTTGCGCGGAAGTACTATCCGGGTGAAAAGGATATCAAGGAGGCGGCGTTCGACCTGGGCTGGATTTCCGGCGATGAGATGGGAGAGCCCTTCTTCAAAGCTGTCTGGATTGGTCGCACCGGCGACATCATCGGCCCGGTGCGTACCGATTGGGGTTACCATCTGGTGGAGATCGTCGACCGCAAAGAGCTGCTGAGCTTCGAGGGCGCAAAACGACAGATCGCCAAGACTTTGCAGCAGCAAAGACGAGAGCAGGTGGACAAGGAATGGATTGACTGGGTTACTGCCGGCAAGGATATTGAGATTTTCGAGGATATTCTGGCTCAGATCGATCTCAAGGATTACAACCACTATGTTCAGGTAACCGATTCGCTCAAGCAGGCAGCGGCGGAAGCTGATAGTGCCTCCTGAGTCCTTTAGCTACGGGCAGGAGGGGTTGCGCAAATCAACCCACCTGCTGGCTCTGGTGATTCCGGCGATCTATCTGGTGCTGCCCCGCGAGTGGGCAATCGCCGTGATGGTCGCCGCCAGTGTGCTGATTGTCAGTTTCGAGGTTATCCGGCTGCGACGTTGGGCTCCCTGGAAGTTTCTCTCGCCGGTCTTCGGGCAGATGATCCGCCCACAGGAGCAGAATGGCAATTTCACGGGGGCGCTCTATATCCTGCTCTCCGGGGTTCTTTGTATCATCCTGTTCAACAAATTCATCGCCGCGACCGCGATTACCTTCATTATTGTCGGGGATGTCGCCTCGGCGATGGTTGGTCGCCGCTGGGGCAAACACAAACTGCGCGGCAGCAAGAGCCTGGAAGGTTCATTGGCGTTTCTGGCTGTCGCTCTGCTGGTCACCGCCGCGATCCCGAATGTGCCCTGGGCGGTCGGGATCGCCGGCGCGGTGGTGGCAACAATCGCGGAGGGTTTGAGTATTTACCGCGATGACAACCTCACCGTACCGCTTGCCGCCGGGCTGACGATGTACCTGCTGGTCAGGCTCTTTCCGACCCTGCCCTGAACTGACCTTTTCTTAACCAAGACCAGAGATATTGCGATTGACAGCCATACCGGCTGTCGATAAATTACAACTGCACATATGTGCAGTATTTGGTTTTGGTATGGTAACTACAATGAAGATTGAAAACAAAGCAACTCTGGCAGAAATCCGTGAGCAACTGCACCGACAGTGGCCCGAGGCCAGCTACCGGCGCCGGCGACAGCAATCGGGTGCGATTCTGACCACCGCAGAGTTTGCCAGTCTGGCGCCCAGAGTCGACTTGAGCGGCCAGATTGTCGAGATCTGCGGGGCGCTCTCCTCCGGCAAAACCTCTTTTCTCTACCGCGTGCTGGCAGGTATTACACCACCGCCGACAATCGCCTACTTCGACTTTGCTCATTCCTTTTTCCCGGCGGCCGCCCTGCAAGCCGGTATCGACCTTGAGCGTCTGTTGTTACTACAACCGACCGACCAGGGCAAGGCGTTGCGGCTTGCGGAACAGATTCTCAGTGCAGAATTGGCGCGCTGTCTGGTTTTCGATCTGATAAGTATGAGCGAGCCATTGCCCCGCATTATGCTGCACCGCCTGCGACAACAGCTCAATCGCGCCGACGCCCTGCTGTTGCTTCTGACCCAGTCTGATCACTCACTGCTGCCCGCCAGTTTGGTGTCGTTACGGCTGGAAGTTAGTCGCGGCGTGGGTGGCACTTTGACAGCAACTGTGCTGCGCAGCCGTCTCTCAGCCGAGGGAATCAGGCTGGAGGTGGATGCCGATGACTAGCCAACGTTTCGCATGTCTCCTGGTCTCCGATTTTCCCCTGGCGGTCATGCTGCGCCGCGACCCTACCCTACTGTTGGAACCGGTGGCGCTGGCGGAAACCGAACGGGAGAATGCCGTTATTCTGGCTGCCAATGGCAAGGCGACTCGCGCTGGGCTGCGACCCGGGATCAGCGCCGCTCAGGCGCACACACTCTGTCCCGGTCTGCGGATTTTGGTGCGCGAACCGGAACGTGAGGCAAAACAGGCGGCGCAACTGCTCGAACTACTACAAAATGTCACTCCCCTGGTGGAACCTGAGGTGCCGGGGGTCTTCCTGTTGGAGGCCTCCGGCACCGAGCGGCTTTATGGCGGAGAGCAGCAATTGGCTGAAAAACTGATCGCTGCATTTAAAGGACAAGGCTATCCGGTTCAGGTCGGTATCGGCGGCGGCAGGTTTGTCGCACGTGTGGCGGCGGCGGTCTCGGGACGGCAGCGTTATACCTGTGTACCATCGGCAGGGGCACGGGTGTTTCTCGCGCCGTTGCCGATTACCCATCTCGAACTTGACCCCGAAACCGAGCAACGGCTGCTACAACTGGGACTGCGTACCCTGGGGCAGTTGGCGGCTTTTCCCGCCAATGAACTGCAGGCTCGTTTCGGCGAAATCGGGTTGCTGGCGGCACAACGCAGTCGTGGTTTTGATGCCGATTATTTCCTGCCGGAATTATTGAGCGAACAACTGAATGCCGCCGAATATTTCACCACTCCACTCTACCGCTCGACTACTGTCCTGACACAGACGCAGTTACTGCTGGAGCGATTATTCGAACAACTGCAGGCTCAAAGTGAG
>JBDRQZ010000435.1:0-2796 GCA_043826025.1 bacterium
ATGACCAGACGCTTCTGGATCAGTGTCGTGCTCTCGGCGCCGTTGTTGTTGGTAGCGATGCGCGGCATGATTCCCGGTCTTGGGAGTTTTCTGAGTTCTCTGACGACGCCGCGCATCCTGACCTTAGTGGAGCTAATGCTCGCTACTCCGGTTGTGCTCTGGTGTGGTTGGCCCTTCTTTGTGCGCGGTTGGCAGTCGGTTGTCAATCGCAGTCCCAATATGTTTACCCTGATTGGACTGGGTGTCACGGTCGCGTTCAGTTACAGTTTGGTCGCCGCACTGCTCCCCAGCATCTTTCCGCCTACTCTCCGCGAGGAGTCGGGTGAGGTGGCGGTCTACTTCGAGGCCGCCGCGATGATTGTCACCCTGGTGCTGCTGGGGCAGGTGCTTGAACTCCGCGCTCGCAACCAAACCGGCGCTGCGATCAGAGGACTTCTCAGTCTGGCGCCACGTACCGCTCGTCGAGTCAATGAAGATGGCAGTGAAACTGACATTCCGCTGGAACGGGTCCGGGTTGGTGACCGGCTGCGGGTGCGACCGGGCGAGAAAATCCCGGTCGATGGCAAGATCGTTGAGGGCACGAGCTCAGTCGATGAGTCGATGATTACCGGTGAGTCAATCCCGGTAGAGAAAAGCAAGGGCGACGAGGTTATCGGCGCTACTGTCAATGGTAACGGCTCACTGGTGGTCAAAGCGGCGAAAGTCGGTTCCGATACGCTGCTGGCGCAGATCGTCCAGATGGTGGCGGAGGCTCAGCGCAGCCGGGCGCCGATTCAAAAGCTGGCCGACACTGCCGCCGCCTACTTCGTGCCGATTGTCATCGGTGTCGCCGTCCTGACTTTTGTCATCTGGGCGCTGGTCGGGCCTGATCCCAAACTCACGCACGCGCTGGTCAATGCTGTGGCGGTGCTGATTATCGCCTGTCCCTGTGCGCTCGGTTTGGCCACGCCGATGTCGATTATGGTCGCCAGTGGTATGGGCGCGAGCGTCGGTGTCCTGTTCAGAAATGCCGAAGCTATCGAAGTGTTGCGCAAAGTCGACACCCTGGTCGTGGACAAAACCGGCACGCTAACTGAGGGCAGACCCACACTGGTCGCCATTCATGTCGAAGGTCAGTGGAATGAGGGTGAAGTGCTCAGGCTGGCCGCCGGTCTGGAGCGGGGCAGCGAACACCCGCTGGCCGCGGCGATTGTTGCCGGTGCCGAACAGCGTGAGATCGCGATTCCGGAGAGCAGTGATTTCAAATCGGTAACCGGCAAAGGCGTTATGGGTAAGATCGGCGGACATCAAGTCGCGCTTGGCAATCCGGCATTGCTGGAGCTCTTGGGTGTCGATAGTGGTGCGCTCTCTAACAAAGCCGAAACGATGCGACGCGATGGGCAAACTGCGATGTTTGTCGTGATTGACGGCAAGGCGGCGGGTCTGATCGGCGTCGCCGATCAGATCAAAGAGAACACTCCCGAGGCAATCAAACAGCTCCATGAGCAGGGCATCTCCATCGTGATGCTCACCGGCGACAGTGAGACCACGGCGCGTGCAGTTGCTGCAAAACTTGGCATCGACGAGGTGATTGCCGAAGTTCTGCCCGACCAGAAAGCAAGAGTTCTTAAGGAACTTCAACAGCAGGGCAAGTGTGTGGCAATGGCCGGTGATGGGATCAACGATGCGCCCGCCTTGGCACAGGCGGAGGTTGGTATTGCGATGGGCAGCGGCACCGATGTCGCCATGGAGAGCGCCGGGGTTACACTGGTCAAAGGCGACCTGCGCGGTATCGTGCGGGCCCGACGGCTGAGCCAGCTAACGATCAGGAATATCAAGCAGAATCTCTTTTTGGCGTTCGTTTACAACTCTCTCGGTGTGCCGATTGCCGCCGGTGTGCTCTACCCCGTCTTCGGGCTGTTGCTTAGCCCGGTTATTGCCGCCGCGGCGATGAGTCTTAGTTCCGTCTCGGTGGTGAGCAATGCGTTGCGGCTACGGCGGGTGAATATATCTTAACACTATGGCCGACCCACATCCATATCTGGTGCACTTTCCGATTGCCCTGTTTGTCTGCGCCGTGGTTTGTGAGTTGGTCGCGCTGCTGAAGCATTCACGGCTCTTTTCCCAGACAGCGCTATTGACCTCAATTGGCGCCGCCGGCTTTTGTGTGCTGGCGGTAATCTCCGGGCTAATTGCGAAAACCGCTACGCCACTGGCCGGTGAAATCCATCAGGTCGTCGAATCGCATGAAACTTTCGGCTACGGGGTGCTCGCCTGCACGCTGGTTTTTGCGGCTTTGAAGAGCTGGTCCTATGTCACCGGCAGGAGGAAGTTCGCCGAGACCTTAATCGGCGTCGGTTTAATCGGGCTGCTGCTGCTGGTGCTGACCTCCCATGAGGGGGGCGAATTAGTCTACGAACATGGTGTCGGTGTCAAACAGTCAACTACCACGGTAATCACAGCCCCCTGATTCTGACAAAAAAACGGGGCCGGCAAGCCGACCCCGCTTCAAAGCTCTAATCTTGTAGTGTCCTACCTTTTGTCGCCGAAGTGCTGGCGACGGAAGTCTTCGATCTCGGCATCGTCGATCAGACCCTGGAACCACTTCTCCCAGTAAGCGCTCTGCAGCGGTTGCTGCGCCTGCACCATAAGCGTGTCTTGTAGCTGCTCAAACTGATCCAGCTTGGCAGGCAGGCGGTCGAGATACTCAATTACCGCTGCGCCATTGCTGGTCAAGAACGGCTTGGAATAACGGTTGGCCTCGGAGAGCGTGAAGGCGGTGCCGATGAAGTTCGGGTCCTGCCCGAGTCCCGGGAT
>JBDRQZ010000436.1:0-3012 GCA_043826025.1 bacterium
TTTCTTTGTCGGGCTGATCGCCGAACTGCAACTGGCCGGTCTGATAGAAAACCTCCAGGCCGCCATCCGACTCGACAAAAACATCGGGAATGCGGTCGGTATTCAGGTCGTGCACCGTGACTCGCGCCAGCCGGAAACTCAGACCATCGCCGCCGGCGGGTTTCAATTGTGCCTCCACAAATGGCATCCCGCTGCGCTGCTTGGTGCGAAACTGGTGAATCTTATGATAGATGCCATCGTCTCTGTGGAACAGCCCCACTCCCTGCCAGCAGGGGAGCAGCAGCTCAAGCACACCGTCGCCATCGAGATCGAAGACTATCTCCACCGGCACAATTGTGCCCGGCTCCGGAATCGAATAGAGATAGGGGAACTCCGCCAATCTGGTCAAAGTGTCGGTGCCGGCGGTTTCGCCGAGCCGCACCTGATACAAGCCGTCCATCGCCAGCAGCAGCAAATCCTCGCGGCCATCGCCGTCGAAATCCACCACCTGCTGGCCGAACACAGACTCGGGCAGGGTGATTTCGGCAATCGCGCTGGTCGAATATTTGCGACCCAGACCCTGGGTGAGAATTCGCAGAACCCGTTCGCCCGACTCGGTTTCGAGGAAGAGCAGCAATTCCTCGCCCCGGTCGCGATAGAGATCCCCCTCGGCGATTGCGAGTACCCGCTCACCCAGGGGAATCGACTGAGTCTCGAAATAGTCGTCACCGGCGGCGAAAACTGTGTGGATCGCCGGCAAGGCTGCCAACACCAGGGCCAGCCAGCATATTTTGGTGCGCCACATAATCTAATTCTTGTCAGCTTGACGCGAACTGCAGCGTTCGCTCCAAATCACTCACTTATCCGTATACTACCCGGAATTTGCGCAAATTGTTGCCGCTTTCTCGGTCCACCACCTGCCGGTTCAGCGCCGCCAGTCATCGCGACTCGGATCATCCCAGTAAAATCTGGTCAGACCTTCATCGGTGGCAATCCACAGCCAGGCCTCTTCGCCTGCGAGGTCCCGCACCCGATTACTGAGCAGACCATCAGCCGTCGTATAATGGTACCAGCAATTGGTTTCCTTATTCAAACGGTAGAGGCCGGTGGCGCCACCCACCCAGGGAATTCCTTCATGTACCAGCAGGACTCGCAGATCGCTGTTTTCGAATGAAGTATTGCGGTCATAGAATTGATACTCGCCGCTGGCCAGATCGATAACCGCCAGACCCTCATCGGAAAGAGCATACAGGGAACCGCTATCGACCTGCAAATCATAGATTTCATCTCGTAAATAGGGACTGTCAAGCCGGAACTGGCTCCATTTGCTGCCGCCCCACTGGAGCGTATAGATTCCGAAATCCGTGCCGGCATAGATCGTCTTGCCATCAATCGCCAGTGCGCGAATTTCGCGATTGATGATGAGATTATCGACTGCGCTGTAAATACTATCCCGCTTGAGATCGAAGACACTGACCCCGCGCTCGGAGCCGATGATGACATTGTCGCGCACCGGCAGGATAGCGGTGACCCGATCGCCGAAAATACCATCGCTGTGAGAATAGAAGCTGAAGCGCTCGCGTTTGATTTCATATCGCGCCAGCCCCACCTCGGTGCCAAACCAGACGTTCTTACTGTCGCCGGCAATTGCATAGAACTGGTCGGAGTAAATCTGCGGTTCATAGCGTGGATGATAGTACTCCCACTCGTCGAGATCGCGCCGCCAGCGACTGATCGAACCGGGAAATCCTTCGCCACCACCCGGCAGCCAGATATCATCGCCAACGACCGCCACCGCCGCGGCATCCTCATCGTATGGACCGAAGGGCAACAATGCCAGATCGAGACGGCGCAAATCCACCCGTCCAGCCCCCAGACCCCAAATGCCCACCCAGATCACATCGGCATCATCGGCCAGCGTGACATTAATCTGATAGTCGAGCAGATCGCGACCGATCACGCCGCCGCCCGGCAGGTAATTGTAGCCATGGTCGACAAACAATTGCGGGAAGCCATCGGGCGAGGGCCGTTGCGACCGGGCAATATCGGTGGGGAAAGGCTCGTTTTGATACCATTCCTCGAAGGTCGGATTCCAGTAGGCATCGGTCAGAGAGGTCTCAATCCAGATTTCGTCGGTCATTCGGTCTACCGCGATGCGCCGGACATTACTCTCCGGCATCCCGCTGGAGAGCGTGAGCGGATCGAGCCAGCGCTCCTGAAAAGTGTTATACCGCAATATGCCGCCATTGGTGGCGAAGTAGACCACATTGAAGCCGAGCGCAATATCATTGACATAGCGGCTGTTGGTGTAGCTGACCCAGTCATCGGGGTGGTAGAATATCTTTTCGCGCTGCGCCTGCAACTGGATCGAGCCCAGCAGCAGGCCCACCGTGAGTATCAGCAGTAGCTTTTTCATTGCAGATAATCGAGCGCCGCCTGCGTCATGACCTTGACCCCGACCGCAATCGCCGCCTCATCGACCAGAAACTCAGGGTGGTGCCAGCCTCGGGTCGACCCCAGCTTCTCATTGCGAATCCCCAGGTGATACATCGCGCCGGGAGCCTGCTCCAGATAGCGAGCGAAATCCTCACCCCCCATGCTCGGATTCTCAATCCGCAGCCAACTTCGCGGACCGAGCGTTTGCTCGGCTGCGTCCTGGAAGTAGCCGTTGGCGCGCCGGTCATTGTTCAGCGGTGGATAGCCGTCGTACACAGTTAGCTCAGCCTTACAGTTGTAACCTTTGGCGATACTGCGGGCCAGGGCCGTGATACGCCGCCGCAGCAAGTTGAGAGTTGTCTTATTCAGCGCCCGGGCCGTGCCTTCGAGCCGGCATTCCGGCGGCACGATATTACGCGCCGTGCCTCCCTCAATCTTACCAATGGAGACTACCGCCGGTTCAAAGGGATCGAGGTTCCGGGATACAATAGTCTGCAGCGCCTCTACCAGAGCGGCGGCGCAGACGACGGGGTCGCTGGTCCGGTGCGGCAGCGCCGCGTGCCCTCCCTCGCCGATAATCTTGATATCAAAATCAAG
>JBDRQZ010000437.1:0-7894 GCA_043826025.1 bacterium
CGAGTCTGCACGCCCGAGCTTACCTACTACCGATTCAATCTCCGGAATGCCACTGAAAGCCTTGTCCTGAAACTGCAGCACATCAAGCGCTTCGCCAATCGAGGCGTGCGGCATGGTCGTCGGCATCCAAAGATAAGAGCCTTCATCAAGATCGGGCATGAATTCCTTGCCAAGACCGGGAAAAGCATGATTCATGGTCACATAGGGTCCGCTGGAACGAATCCAGCTCGGCATAAATCCGAGCAGCGAGTCAAATCCAAGCCAGATGTTGAGTCCCAACAGAATCAACAGCGCCGGTAACGACAAAAACAGTACCTTATGGTCAAGGCACCAGCGCAGGATCGGTTCATAAAGATGCATAAACAGTCGGAACAGTGCCAGAATGCCGCCCAGCAGCACCACGACGAAGATGAAATTCACTACTTCCCCGCCATTGACACCGAGCGGCTCCCAGTGCCTCGACAACAGCGCAGCAACAATCAGGATGATCAGGTAGTTCAGGATCGTCGGCAGGCGTCGACGCAGCTCTTTCGGCAGCTTGTCTCTAAGTAGTAGATACGCCGCTACGGCAATCAACAGCAAACCGGCAAACCAGAGGGACCACACGAAGAGAGCCAGACCAGCGAGCAGCAGGCCAATTGGCAGCAATCGACCTGATTTGGCGAGACTCTTCGTTTTTCCGAACAACAGATGCGCCAGCGGCGGGATAATCGTCAACGCCACGATGACCGAAGCGATCAGCGCGAAGGTCTTGGTGAAGGCCAGCGGCTTGAACAGCTTCCCTTCGGCAGCCTGCATAGTGAACACCGGCAGGAATGAGACCACCGTAGTCGCAATCGCGGTCAGCACCGCGCTACCGACCTCGGAGGCCACTCTGAAAATCACCTCAAACCGGTTGTCACCTGGAGCGGCGCGATCGAGATGTCTGAGGATGTTCTCGCAGATGACAATTCCCATGTCGACAATCGTGCCGATGGCGATCGCGATTCCGGAGAGCGCCACGACGTTTGCGTCGACTCCGAACATTTTCATCGCGATGAAGGTCATCAACACCGT
Source organism: bacterium (assembly GCA_043826025.1). Taxonomy (GTDB): domain Bacteria; phylum Zixibacteria; class MSB-5A5; order CAIYYT01; family CAIYYT01; genus JBDRQZ01. The sequence continues at coordinate 1,057 of JBDRQZ010000437.1, forward strand.
AAGTGGCAGCAGCCCCGAAATCAAGAGCGAGCTGCGCAGGTGCATCACCATCAGGAGCACCACGATGATTGTCACGAGAATTTCGTCAACCAGTGCGGTGTTGAGGGTCCCCAGCGTTTCATAGATCAGACCGGTGCGATCATAGAAAGGCACAATCGTGACTTGCGAGACTCGACCATCGGCCAGGGTCTTCTTCGGCAGGCCGGGCGCTATCTGTGCAATCTTGGCTTTGACATTCTTGATTGCCGCCAACGGGTTTTCTCCATAGCGCACGACCACCACACCGCCAACCGCCTCCGCACCACCTTTGTCCAGCGCCCCGCGTCGCATCGCAGGACCGAGTGAGACCGTGGCAACGTCGGCGACTCTGATCGCCACGTTGCCCGACTGCTTGACAACGGTTGCTTCGATATCGGCAATCTCATGAATGAAGCCGAGACCACGAATTACATATTCGGCTTTGTTGATTTCAATTGTGCGCGCGCCGACATCCACATTCGACATGCGGACTGCGTTGAAAACCTGCTCCAGCGTAACCCCATTAGCCCGCATCGCGTCGGGGTTGACATCGATCTGGTATTCCTGCACAAAACCGCCCACCGAGGCGACTTCAGAGACACCGTCGGCCGATTGCAGGGCGTAGCGTACGGTCCAGTCCTGAATTGAGCGCAGCTCCTGCAGGTCCCAGCCACCGGTCGGTTTGCCGGCTTCGTCACGTCCTTCGAGAGTGTACCAGAAGACCTGGCCCAACGCGGTGGCGTCTGGTCCCAGCGCCGGCTTGACGCCATCCGGCACGGTGCCGGTCGGCAGCGAGTTGAGTTTCTCCAAAACCCGAGAGCGCGACCAGTAGAATTCGACATCATCTTTAAAAATCACATAGATCGTGCTAAACCCGAAGAACGAGTAGCTGCGGATCGTCTTGACGCCAGGGATACCCAGCAGCGATACCGTCAGTGGATAAGTAATCTGGTCCTCGACATCTTGTGGCGAGCGCCCCATCCAGTCGGTGAACACAATCTGCTGGTTTTCACCGATGTCGGGAATTGCGTCGACCGGGACCGGATCGCGCGGCAGGCCGCCCAGATGCCAGTCGAACGGCGCGACCATGATGCCCCAGGCGATCAGCATCACCATCAATAGCAGCACTACCAGCTTATTCGCCAAGCAATAGCGAATTACGCGGTCAAGCAACGAGCGGCGCGTAGTGGCTTCGTCTGTGCGATAATCGGCCAAGTCTACCGACTCTCTTTCGTGCGTGGTGACAACACGGTCTTTTCTTCCGTGCAGGTGGACATCACCCCACCGAGGAAGGAGTTGTACATCGTGTCGACATCCTGCAGCCAGCTTGCGCCGCCACTATCGGTTGCATGGGGGCAGTAGATCAGGAAATAGTCTTTGTTCTCGGTGTGACCGAACCGCTCGTGCACGCCGATGATGCCTTCGGCTACCGGCAGGAAACTCCTCCTCGCGGTCGCAAGATCGGGCGCCCCGGCGCCCTGCTCTGCCAAACCTGCAAGTGTCGCCGCCTCCGGTTCGCCGTTTTGCCAGTCTGAGAACTTCTCCGCCAAGAGGCGATACGCGTCGTCGATTCGTTCGAGAACGTCGAAGGTCAACGCTCGCTGCAGGTCAAAGTAGGCATGATAGACGTCCGTCAAAGGGTCGACTGCTTCTGCGGATTGTTTTTGCATCTTGTCGGAAACCGGCGGCAGCGGCTTCTTGATTTCGCCGCAACGCAGCATCATCGCGCCATAGAATGAATTGTAAACCGTGTCGACTGTCTGCAGCCAGAATGCTCCAGCGTTATCGCGCGCCATCGGGCAGAAGGTCAGGTAGAAGTCCTCAGACTCAGCATGACCAAAGGTATCGTGCAGTTCGATGACCGCCTCTGAGAGGTAGAAGAAAGCATCGCGCGCGTCCGCAATGGTGGCGGACTTCGCGCCTTTCTCCGCGGCTGCTATCAAGGCAACGGAAATCTGCATCCACCGTTCATGCCCTTCACCCTCAAAGAGGTTCATCTTGACCGAGTTGACCATGTCCACAAGCGCTTTGAAGCTCGCGGTCGCTCCGGCCAGATCATCATCGGCTAACGCCATCTGTACACCGAAATAGTCATGGTAGACCGGCTTAAGCGATTGTAGCGCCTCAGGCGACACCACAATACGTGCGGCGGCGCCTGCCTTATAGCCGAAGTCCGACGTCTTGCCGGCAGCCATGGTTCCAACTGGCTTCATTGCCGTTGGTGCTGACATCATGCTGGGCTTGGCCTGAATCTGCAACTCGCTGTCGATCTTGAAAGCACCATTGGTGACCACCTGATCCCCCTCAGCCAGGCCTTCTTTGACAACATAGAAATCGCCGGCCCGCGGCCCCAACTCGATCTCGCGACCTTCATAGAGAGGGCCATCCTCACTGGGTAACTCGACATAGACGACGGCACGTTTGCCGGTAATCAAGGGTGCAGTGGCGGGAATCAGCAACTCACCTTTGAAGGCACCCAAGTCGGCGAGATTCGCCGCGATCACGCCACTCACAAACATATCGGGCTTGAGCCTGCCGCTGGAGTTCTGCAACTCCGCCCGTACCTGCACCGTGCGACTGGCTGCATTGATAGTCGGATCGATGAAAGTAATTTCGGCTTTGAAAGTCTCACCGGGAAATGACGGTGAATCAAACGCCAGCCGTTGCCCGACCTTCAGCCAGGGCAAGTCGGATTCATAGGCTTCCAACTGCACCCAGAGGTGCGAAAGGTCGGCGATCGTGTAGATGCGGGTGCCGGTGGTGACGTACATCCCCTCTTTGGCGTCCTTGTGAATCACCACACCGCCGAGCGGCGACGCCACTGTCAGATGCTGCGCCGGCTCACCTGAGTTTTCGATTTCCCGTAGCTGCTGTTCCGTCAGTCCGAGCAGCAGCAGCCTCTCGCGCGTGGCGCTGACAGTCTCCTCTGCGGTTGAACGCAGCACGGAGCTGCTGGTACGATTGAGCGACTTAACCGCAGCCAGCGACTGCAGTAACTCCTCTTGTGCAGAGATCAGTTCGGGGGAGTAGATTTCCACCAGTGGCTGTCCCTGCCTGACCTGCGCGCCGGTGAAATCGACAAAGAGCTTGTCGAGTCTTCCCGGCACCCAGGCAGTGATGTAGGCCAACCGTGATTCGTCATAGTCAATCTTACCTACCAGCCGAATCTCGCGCGCCGCCGTGGAGAGCATCACCGGTGAGGTCTCGATCCGTGCCAACTCCTTTGCCGTTTCCGACATGCGTATCTGGCGCGGACCAAGCTCCTCGCCGCCACCCGTCTCCACCGGGATCAGGTCCATAAAGCAGATCGGGCACTTGCCCGGCTTCGGCAATTGAATCTGGGGATGCATCGAGCAGGTCCAGATCGTCGCCCCCTGCTCTCCAGCCTGAGCCTGTTCCTGCCCAGAGTCGGCGCTCGGCAGTTCAGCATCACCGCCACCGAGAAAGAGACCGCCCAGCAGAAACGCCATGACCGCGATCAGCGACACTCCGACCAGCGCAACGCGACCGCGAGGGATCAACCCGCGCCAGCCTGTCTGAGTTCTTTCTTCATTGCTCATGACGATTCTCCTCTGTCTCTGCCATTGCCACGATCTTTAGTGGTTATGGCCGCTGTGGCCGTGCTCTTCTATCGAGGCCTCTTTAGCCGACGTGTCGGCCGCCTCGCTCTTCTCAGGCTTTGTCACCGGCTCCAAATTGCCGAGATACTTCGCCGGGTCGGCCGCAAACTTGGGCGGACACATCTCACAGCAGAAATAGATGCGACGGCCTTCGTAGTCGCTGAAGGTGCTCTTCTCTTCGAGCTTTTCGCCGGAGACCGGGCAGGTGGTCTGGATATTCTCAAACAGCACACCTTCGGCCGCGGCTTGCTTGAAATACTTATCGGGATCGGCCTTGAGCTTGGCGGAACACATCGGGCAGCAGTGATAGACCCGCTGTCCCTGGATGTCGGTATAGACAGTGGAGTCAATCGCGCCACCCATCACCGGGCAAACGGTCTGATTCTTCAATACCGGCGGTGCAGCTGTGTCACTCGCCGGCTCAGTTTTTTCACCGGCCAGGCTCACTGTGGCCAGCGACAACGCCAGGCCAATCACCATCGTGAGAAATACTCTAGTTCGCATCATACAACTCCTTGAGTTTGGTTACTTTTGAAATTCAGCCAATTCATGGCCGCTTAACATCTCGAGTTCGGCGGCGCGTTTCGCCAGCCGGACTCTTTCACGCTCAACTGTCAGTTGGAAATCGAGCAATTGTCGCTGAGCATCGAGCACACTGAGAAAGTCAGCCCCCCCTGCCTGATAGGCGCCGTAGCTGGCGTTTAACGATTGCTCGGCCTTCGGCACCAGACCATCGCGATAGAGCGCCGTCTTGCGGGCGGCATCGTCATGCTCAAAGAGAACTCGTACCGAGTAGGCAGTCAGTTGGTCGCGCTGCTCTTCGAGTGCATACTCCGCACTGCGCTGCCGTGCTTCAGCTTCGGCGCGACGAGCCTTGTTCTTGCCGAACCAGATCGGCAACGACACACCGACACCAACCATCCAGGGATCTTTGCCGCTCTCCGCCATGTCAGGATTAAGCGCCGGCCCGGTCTGAATATAGTCGACACCCACCGTGAAATTGGGGTATGACTGCTTCCCCGCCAGTCGAGCGCGCGCCGCCTCCATCTCGATGTTCTGTCCCAGCGCAAGCAGGTCGGGATTGTTGGAGCGTATCGCAGCAATCAACGAGTCGTCGTTCAATTCCGCTTCAGCTACTGAAATTGTATCCGGCATCGGCAACTGCACCACTTCGGGCAGATGGAGCAGCGCACGCAACTGCGCGGCGGCCGGTTTGTGCAACTCCTCGAGACTTTGCAACCGATCCTCCAGTTTGCCCAGCTCGACTTGGGCCTTGATCACATCCGGATGTCGTTGCAGTCCGACTTTATATCTGGTGCGGGTAACCGACTCCCAGAACTTTAACAACTCGAAATTCTCATTGGTGATCTGTAACTCACGACTAACAAGGTAGTAGTCGTAGTAGGCGGATTTGACCTGATAAAACAGCCTGAGGCGCTGCGACTCAAATCGCTGGTAGGCGGCATCCGCCGCGGCCAGCGAGATATCTTTGCGGGCGCCAAGTGTGCCGAACCAGGGGATGCTTTGCATGATCCCAAAACGTTGTTCCTGCGGTCCGACACGCGTCTCGACACTCTCGATGAATTTGGCATAGTTGAACACCGGATCTGGCAGCGCGCCTTCGTACCCTGCTTTCTCCAGTTCAGCGACCCAACGATAATATGAGGCTTTCAGAGAAGGATTGCGCAGCATCGCCTGCTGTAGATAGAAGTCGAGGTCGGTATGATCAGGAATGACGATCTGCGGCTCGCCTGCCAGCTCCGAATTGAGCGCGAGTGAATCGGCCCAGGCATCTGCCAGAGGCGATTGGCCGCCCATCACAGATACGCTTGCGAAAAGGAGCAGAGCCAGCGGCAGAAAAGAGAGAATCCCCAATCCGGTTTGTGCAGTCCGTATTTGCTTTGCTTGCCTATTCTCTTGACGGTACATCTATCTCACCTCTGCATAAGTTATGTCAAAAGCCGTGCCGGCTCGCCTAAGACCTTGTTGAGAAACGTCTTGACTTGATCGAAACCACACTGCTTTGACTATTAGTGAACAATATTCTCTATTAATGAAGAATATTATTGAATAATATTGTGCATTATTGACGATACCATGGCGTATAACATCTGGATGGCAATCTGGAGGCATTAGTTTTCGCAGTGGCGGCTGGAGTTAGGCCCGCCGACTACTGGAAACGAGAAACGCGGCATCGAGATTGCTATTGTAGCTTACAGAGGTAAGAGACTTTGTGGCAACCTGAACATAAGACAACCAAACTGACAATACTCGCCGGCGTGATCACGCTCACTTTGGCGATCCATTACGGTCTGATTCTCGAACCGATTTTCGGCGATCAGCACTGGGTTCATGCCGTGCATGGTCGCTTCTGCTATATCCCGATCGTAATCGCGGCGGCCTGGTTCGGTGTGACCGGCGGGCTACTGGCTGCGCTCTTTATCTCACTGGCGGTGCTGCCGCTGATCCTGGGCAGTGATCTCGGCGCTCACAACCTTGCCGGCGAGATCGCCGAGATCGTTTTCTATTTCGCGATTGCCGGCTTGGCCGGGGCGCTGTTTGGCCGCGAACTACGCGCACGACAACGCGCCGAGGAGATGCGGCTGCAACTGGAGCGTACCCACAAGCTCTCGCTGGTCGGTCAGATTGCCGCTGGTATGGCACATGAGATCAAGAACCCGCTGGCCTCAATCAAGGGCGCGGTAGAGATCGTCATCGATGAGAGCAACGCGCCGGAAGAGCGAGAGGAATTTCGGGGCATCATTTTCAAGGAAATCAAGCGCGTCAACAATAGCCTGACGGACTTCCTCGAGTTCGCCCGTCCCGGCGAGACCAAACTGGCTAAGGTGTCTCTGACCGAGATCGTCAGGTCATCGCTCAAGCAGATTCAGGCACAGGCAAATAAGGCGGGCATCACAGTTACTGACAGACTCGATGAGGCGATCTACGTCAACGCCGATCGCGAGAAGATCCACCAGGTCCTGCTCAATCTGATGCTCAATTCAGTTGAGGCTTCGACGGAAGGTGCAACCGTTGCACTGACTCTGACAACCTCCGAGAGTGATCGCAAAGCGGTTATCACTCTCGATGATGAGGGCGTTGGAATTGCGGCGCCGGACCTGGCCCGCATCTTCGAACCCTTCTATACCACCAAACCCTCCGGCACCGGCCTGGGACTGGCAATCGCCAAAAGCATCATC
>JBDRQZ010000438.1:0-3232 GCA_043826025.1 bacterium
ACATCTCAGTCTGGTACAATACCAAGAAGCAGGCGACAATCTCCGGCATCAATGTGCTGGCCGGACCGATGACGGCATTCAGTGTTACCGCTCCTCCCACCGCGACCGCCGGTGAGCCGTTTGCTGTGGTGGTCTCCGAGGCTGTCGATGCGTTCGATAACCCGGTCGCCGGGATCGCCAGAGTCGAGTTGCTCGGCGGTAATGGTGCCTCGCCCTCAGGTAGTCTTCCCAGCCTTGACGATTTCAGTGTCAGCGGTGGGCAGGGCAGCGGCACTGTGACACTTGTCGCGGCCCAGGTTACTGAGATCACAGTCTCTGTCGACAGCCTGACTGAAACTCTCTCGGTTGCGGTGGTCCCTGCCGATCTTGAGAGGTTCCAGTTTGAATTGGCAGGCCGACAAGTTCCGGGTCAGACGTTCAGAGCGCCCGCGCAATTGACGGCGTACGATTCTTATGGTAATCTGGTGTCCGGCTTCGATGCGGCCGCCGACCTGGTCACGATCACCAGTAGCGGCAGCGGCGAAGTCACACATCCGTTGATTAACACGGCCACGGCCTTCAGCGAGGGTGTCTGCGACTTGAGAAGCCTGGGCGTCGGCTATCAAGGTGATGAACTGACCGTCGGCTTCACGGCAACCTCCAGCACCGGCAAGTCGGGAGTCTCGCCACTGGTCGAGTTCTCTCGTGTGCTCTTCACGGCGGGTGGCATCGATTCAGACAGCCTTTTCGTTGGGGAAGAATTTACAATATCGCTGACTGTCACGAATTATGGCACTCAGTCGCTGACGGTTGAGAGCCTTGAGCTCTCGGCAAATGAAATACCATTTACCGACTTTGACATTTCGCCCTCATTGCCAGGGGAGATTGTCGGCGGTAGTAATCAGACCTACCTGCTCACTGGCACAACGTCAACTCTTTCCCCGGGTTCCATTGAGTGGTCGGCCACTTTCTCCGGGGTGCTTGGTGGCGGGCCGATCTCCGGTGACCTGGAGCGATTCGCATCTCTGACAATTCTCGGGCAGGAAGGGGTCTCGGTCCTGCCGGAGAGCTTCGAGCCGCATCAGGTCTCAGTGGGCCGCCAGTACACGTTCAGTGTAGAGGTCGTCAACGACAACCTCAGCGACCTGAAGTTGACTCGTGAGACAAGACTCTACTTCGGTATCGAGGGCTATGCACCCTGGGAGTATTTTCTGCAGAGTGCGGTGCTGGTTCCGAGCGGTGACACTGTCACCATTCGCTTTGGCCCCTTAACGGTTCCCGATGGCCTTTTGCATCCTCTCGGAAACCACGCGATCACGCTCATCGGCACCATAGGTGAGGTTGCTTACGAACAGGCTTTTTCGTTCGCACAGCCATTCCAGGTGCAGACTCTCCCCGACATTTCCTATGTCCTGGAGTCAATCGCTCCGGGAATCATCTATCGCTCCCGCGCGGTCGAGTTCGATCTGGCTGTGATGAATGGTGGAAGTGCAACGCTTGACAATGCCGACGCCCAGTTAGACCTCTTCGCCGGCGCCCAGATGCTCACGGCAGTCGCCGGGGGCACGAGCGGGCTCTCACTGCCGCCCGGCGAGACACAACTGGCGTTTGGCGCGTTGTTTGTGCCGAATGACTTTCCAACCGACCTCGACTCGATGATCTTAACCGTGCAGGGCGATGCCAACGAATATGATGAGCACTACCGACTCAACCTGCCGGTGGATGAACTGACTATCCCCTCCGGCCCGGCTGTCGCCGTGACACAAGTAACAAATAGCGCTCCCAATGCCCCGCGAGTCAATCTCGGCCAGCGCTTTGAATTGTCCGCAACCGTAGTCAACCAGGGCGATGAAGATCTCCGCGATATCAAGTTGCATCTTGGCTCTGACGGTTCTTCGACTTTCACGGGACCACTGACAGTCCCCTTCTTGAGTCTCTCCGCCGAGACGACGGTAGTTTTCAATGTGGATGCGGCGCTCCAGAGCACCAGTTCTGAGATTTTTACTATCAGCCTTCTCTCGGCGACCGGCGTAAGCTCCGGTCTCGCTGCCGAGCTGCTGCCCCCGACCAGCTACAATCAATTCGCGGTGATCCAGAGACCCGCGAATCTCAGCCTCTCAGCCACGATCACCGCGCCGCAGGATGCGCTTGACGGTCTTATCAAGCCGGGGGTTGAATTCACTATCACCGCTTTGGTGGAGAACAGCGGTCAGGCCGAGGTCGGCGCGGGCGAGTTGAGTTTGAGTATCATCGCAGGTGGCTTCACCAGCAACGACCCGCTCACTCAGGGATTCACACTCAATCAACCGGTGAGTTGGCGAATCACGGCGCCGGTACAGCCCGATAGTGGCGATTTTGAAATCGAGATTACCCAAGTGCCTACCGACTTCAATGTGCAACTACCGGCGCGCATCACTCAGGGGAGCGCATCGCTCGGCATGCTGGTTCGCGAGACCGAAGTCGAGATCAGTGTCGACTTCCAAGCACTCGCCACGCCGGTGATCTCCGCCGGCAGCAGCTATAATGTGCTCGACTTCAGTTTCGAGATTCTTGGCGATGAAAAACCATATCTGAAATATCTCGACATCTGGCTGCTCGACCGTCGTGGCGAGATTATCCCGCCAAGTGAGATTGTCGCAGCAGCCAAGCTTGAGTTCAATGGCGCAGCCGAGATCACCGGCTCGGTTTCAGCCGAAACCGGCGCCATGCGTTTCCTGCTTGGCTCCGAATTCGGCACACCGACAGACGCCTCTGTGAACCTGACCATAGCTGACAACCCGGCGCATCAGGATTTTGTGCTGCATCTCGATTCGACATCATTCTCGGCAGCATACCAGAGCGCCGCCGGTGAGAAGACGGTGCCGGTGAAGGCAGCCTTCGCCACGCGCCTGGTGATCGAGCAGAGCTTCACCTTAGTTTCGGGGCAATTAGCGGAAGCCTTCTTCTGCTATCCAAATCCCTTCTCGCCGGAACGTCAGTCGCTGACTTTCACCAACCCGATGCCGGAGAAGTCCAAGACCCTGGCAATCTTCACGCTCACCGGAGAAGAAGTCTATCGTGTCGATCTCGGCGTCGATGCCGGAGCGGAGATCCTCTGGGATGGACGCAATCAAAGCGGGCAGATGGTGCTCAACGGTGTCTACCTGGCGGTCCTGACTATTCCAGGTGAAAATGAAATCAGAACGAAAGTGGCGGTGGTGAAGTAGTGCGCAGATTGACCCTCATATTCGTGCTGCTACTGGTCGCCACGGTC
>JBDRQZ010000439.1:0-4885 GCA_043826025.1 bacterium
GCCAATTACGTATAACTTAGTAGCAAGTGTTTAGTAACTACCTTTGACTTGCCGGCCGATCTTCGAAAAGCGCCAGTCTATCATCGAGCACACCGGCAAGCGGCATCCAGACATTGCCGAGATCGTTGACTCTCGGTTGACCAAAAAGCCTGAGCGCAAACTCCGAAAGGATTCGAGTTGCGCCAGGGTACCGAATTGAGGTGGGTAAGATGCGTAACATACTGGTCGCTTGCACCGACCAAACTTTGTGCCAGACATGTCGCGGTGAGCTCGAAGGATTGGGTTGCAGCCTCCATTGCGTCGATACCGGGCAAGCGGCGCTGCAATACGTGCACAATCATCGCGTCGACCTGGTAATCGTCCATTCCGATACTCTCGACAAAGATTGCCAGCAGATGTTGGAAGTACTCCGAAGCTTCCGTCCCGATGTCCCGATTATCCTGACTGCCGACCAACTCGACTACTGGAACGATTTCCGCTCATGGTATGCGGATTACTGCCTGATACCGACCCCTAAGCCGCGTGAGTTCAGAGACAGAATCTCCGACTTACTGCAACTCTCGTCAGCCAAACAGGAAGCCCGGCCGGGCAACGGTTTCAGTGTGGATTGGGGTTAGCAACAGAAATTGCTTCCCGACACTTGCACGAAAAAACTTGACAGAATCCCTCGTGGTCCGCATTCTTTCTGCCGGTAGGCAACTATTTGTCATCTGGTCAGATGAAGCTCATTATTGTGCTGGAATTTCGTCTGGCTGGGTACGACACTAATAGTAATGAAATCTCGCGAAGTAAAGTACGAGAGTTGACTGACTTCTAAACTAACCCCTCAGGAGGAAAAGGATGACGAGTTTCTATCGAATCGGCAGCAAGTGGATGATCGCGCTGTTGGTGATCGTCATGCTGGTAGCGGTGGGTTGCTCCAGCGATGATAAGGACAACGGCAACAATGACACTAACAGTGCGCCGCAAAACGTCGCTATTTCTCTGACGCAGACGGCGCTCACCAACGCCGGCGGTACGGTCGGAGTAACGGTGAGTGCTAGCGACCCGGACGGGGACGCTCTCACCTACACCTACAGTGTGACATTGGGTTCCATCTCGGGTTCTGGCTCCGCTGTGAACTGGATTGTTCCCCAAAATACGGGCTCTTCGACTCTGCAAGGGTCAATTACCGTGACCGTTTCGGATGGCTCGCTGTCTGCTCAGGCTCAGGCTGGAATCACCGTGGCCGGGGTGGCGCAGACTGAAAGAACCAGAATCTACGGCACGCTGAGCTTGCAGGCGGGTGTAAATGGCAACCTCGACAATACGCAGGTTGCAATATATGGCACATTAGGGGATTGGAACACCTATGCGCCGGCTCTGTACACCGCCGCCACGGGGGTCGGTGCGGGATCATCGGCGACCTACAACCTCGAGCCGGTCGCTTCTGGTCTGTGGTATCTGGATGCGTGGAAGGATATTGATGCCAATGGCATCTGGAGCGCCGGCGACCTTGTCGGCTGGGTCGGTGCGGGCGGCCTGAATTCTCCGACATTGTCCGCATTCAGCTTGGCGCAGAACCAGGAACTGCAGATCAACATCAACAACATGGTTCCCTTTTAGCAGAACTGCTGGGAGTTGCTCCCAGAGAGCAAAATCCGAAGGGCCGCTCAACCGAGCGGCCCTTTCTTATTGCAGTCTTGCGCTTGAAGATCAGCTGAAATCTTTGCCCAGGATCACCGCGATAATCACTGCCAGGATCGCCGCCGGGGCGACAAATCGCACCAGAAAACGCCAGATATGATACCAGGCGGTCGGCTGGCCGGCCTTGTTTAACAATCGCAGTTGTTCAAGCGTGATCTTCTTCGAAAGGAACCAGCCCACAAAGATGGTTGTTAGCAGCCCGCCCACCGGCAGCATCCAGTTGGCGGCGATATGATCCAGAGTAGAGAGCAGACCCTCCTTGCCGCTGAAGACCTCAAAGGTTGATATAAAATCAACCGCGCCCAGTGAGATCGCACAGAGCACCGAGAGGCAGTAGGTAATAAAACCGGCGAAGATCGCGGCGTTGCGTCGTTTCCAGCCGAGGTGGTCGATGAAAAACGAGACGATCACTTCCAGCACCGAGATCGTGCTGGTCAATGCGGCAAAGGCCACCAGGATATAGAACAGGGGACCGATCAGCGCGCCGGCGCCCATCTGTGTGTAGAAGACGTTGGGCAGGGTGAGGAAGAGCATGCCAATCGTCGAGCCCGCGACCTGATCCTCCATGCCGGGTACCGAAAAGATGATCGTGTACATAATCACGCAGGCCATCAGGGCGATGAGGGTATCCATGAAAACGACGATCAGCGAGATGCGGGTCACCGATTCGTGGCCCTGGAGGTAGGAACCATAGGTGATCATCACCCCCATGCCCAGCGACAGCGTGAAGAAGGCATGCCCCAGCGATTCGAGAATACCGCTCATCGGCAACTGCGCGAAGCTGGGTCGGAAGAGGAAAGTCAGAGCCTGATCGCGCCCCGGCATGAGCAGCACCGTGATCAACAGGTAAGCCATAATTGCCAGCAGAATCGGCATCAGGATGCGGGTGCAGCGCTCAATGCCCTTGCCGACCCCAAACCAGACGATCGAGACGGTTGCCGCCGAGAAGATCGCGGTCAGCGCCAATTGCAGCGGACCATTGGCGAGGAACTCTCCGAAAGCGCTGTCGGCAGGCGCAACGTAGCCGCTGAAGCTCCAGTCAAGGCATTGCATGAAGGATGAGATGGTCCAGCCGGCGATCACCGAATAGTAGCCGAGGATGACGAACCCGGTGAGCACCCCGAGTCCGCCGACCAAACTCCAGCCCCTGCCACCCAGCTTGAGAAAAGCGGGTACCGGCGACTGCCCGGTCTTGCGACCGATCAGGATTTCCGCCATCATTATCGGCAGTCCGACTAACGCCACACTGGCCAGATAGACCAGCACGAAAGCCCCGCCGCCGTTGTGCCAGGTAATGTAGGGGAATTTCCAGAGATTTCCCAGGCCGATCGCGCTGCCGGTGGCCGCCAGAATGAAACCGATGCGAGAATGCCAATGGTCGCGTTTCACAGTTTCCGCACTCCTTCTCAGGCTAAGTCGAATCCCAATGTTCCCTTGGTGAAGCCATTATAGGCAGAGGGTCGGAACCGGCGCAACTTTAAATTTGGGCCAAAAGAGAAGGCGGCAACCGGATGGTCGCCGCCTTCGTCATCTATCATTGCAATGAATTCGTTCAGCAGTTAGGCTCCGGTCCGCCATTGAAGATGTACTGGATGATAAAGACTGCGTCCGTGATGTTGACAGCACTGTCGCAGTTGACATCTCCGGTCCAGTACGGATTAGGCGGCGGGCCGCCGTTGAAGATGTAGTCGATCAGGTAAACCGCATCGGTGATATTGACGATGTCGTCACCGTTCGCATCGCCGAGCACATTCTGCGGCGGTGCATCCAGGATCGTGACGGTGAAGGCTCGCTGATCGACATTCGCGGGAACATCGGAATCGGTGACCTTCATCGTGAAATAGGAATGGCCCTTCCAGGTCGGAGTTCCGTAGAGAATTCCCTTCTGGTAGTCGAAATAAGTGCCGAGCGGGAGATCACCGGACAGCTTGGTCCAGGTGTATGGACCTACACCGCCGACCACCTGCAAGGTCTCGGCGTAGGGCACATTGAGATAGCCGTCGGGAAGCGCGACAGTCGCCAGATGGAAGCTGAAGGGCGCATAGCTGTACTCACGCAACACCCACTCCTCCGGGTCGATGATGATATTGGTTATCGAGTCGGCAAAGACTATCTGGAACAGACTGGTTGGTCCATACCAAAGTGTGGTGTCGAGAGTTGCCCCGGTGGTTTGGAAGATCGTCCGTACCGGCATGGTGAAGAAGCTGCCATTGTCCTGAATCTGCTCCACGTAATAGGTCAGATCATAGCTGTCGGCCTTGGTGGGATCAGGCAGACATTCCCAGGAGAGTTCATACTCCGGATGGCCACTGCCATAAATCCACTGATCCACCCACCAGTGCATATCTTCGCCCACACTGGCGGAGAGGACATCGCCGAAATCGGAAGTCGTTGCCGCACCATACTGAAAATCGGAGTGATACCAGTCATCAATGAACTGGAAAAACGCCTCATCGCCGATCGTGCCCCGCAGCATGTGCCAGACCCAGGACGCTTTGTCATAGCTGAGATTGCCGTCGAAAATGTCCTCTGTCAGCGGGTCCTCAACATAGATGGTCCCTTCGCCGAGGAACTTCTGGGTCTGCATATAATAGTGATATGCCGCCGTACCATACTGCTGTTCCCAGTGAATCGGCTCGGCATAGGAGGCTCCGCCTTCATTCAGCCAGACATGGTTGAACGTGCGGCAAGTAATCATGTCGCCCCACCACTGGTGGCCGGTCTCATGAGCGATTACCCATTCGTCGTAAAAGCCGGGATTGTAGAAGGAACAGGTCTGATGTTCCATCGCGCCGCCCCAGCCATAGTTCGCGTTTCCAGCTTTCTCAGTCGAGTAGGGGTAGAGCCCGAAAGCGTTGCTTAGATTAGTGAGCACATCCGGCATGTAGGCTCTGAATTCGCTGAAGGATGGGGAACTAGGCAGGGAATAGGTGTAAATCGGCATGCTCACCGAATTGTAATTCCAAGTGTCAACTGCGGTATTAAACTGGGCGCAGGTGATGGCGATCAAGTAGGTGGCGACCGGATACATATGCTTCCAGTGTACAGCTCTGCGCCCACCGCCGATGTCAGTGTCGGACATCAGTTTTCCCAAAGACATCAGCCGGTAGCCGGACGGGTACTCGACATAGACATCAACCGAGTCCGGCTTGTCGGCGGGAGTGTCCTTGCAGGGCCACCAATAACGGCTGCCCCAGGG
>JBDRQZ010000440.1:0-3652 GCA_043826025.1 bacterium
GAGCCTGCCGCTGTTTTTTCTGATTGGTTTGGCGATCAAGTTGGATTCCAGCGGTCCCGTGTTCTTTCGTCAGGAGCGTGTCGGATTCAACCGCCGCAACGGCGATCGTCGGCGTCGCTCAGACCAGCAACTCCACTGCAAACGAAACAGCGATCGGCGGGCGCGCGATACTCATGGCCAGCCGTTCAGCGTGTTCAAGTTCCGCACAATGGTGGTCGACGCCGAGAAACGTTGCGGGCCGATATGGGCGACCAGGAATGACCCACGGGTCACCAAAGTAGGGCGTCTTCTGCGCAAGACTCGCCTTGACGAGTTGCCGCAATTGATCAATGTGCTGCGCGGGGAAATGGCGCTGGTCGGGCCAAGGCCGGAGAGACCATACTTCGTGGAGAAGCTGGCCGGACAGATCGATGGCTACACCAATCGACTTTCGGTCAAGCCGGGTATTACCGGCTTGGCGCAGGTCGAGAACGGCTACGATGGTTCGGTCGACGATGTTCGCCAGAAGGTCAAATATGATCTGGCCTATATTAAGAGCTCAAACCTCAAGCATGATTTGGTCATTCTGATCAAGACTGTTGGTGTGGTGTTGGGGTGCCGCGGTATTTGAGGGCCGCGGCTTGCGTCCGGCAGAAATCAGCATAGAAATCCCCCAAAATAATCCTTGAAAAAACTTGCATAGGATTGAGCAAGAAAATATATTCTCCTGCCGATATGAAGTACGTGGAACTATTTATGTACAAACGGGTTGCGTTGGCCGGGCTGCTGTTGGCGCTGTTGGTGCCGCCGTTGTCAGCCCAAAGCCAAAGCGAAGTGCATGTCAACGTGCGCTCGAATCCCTCTGGATGCACAGTCGTGCTGTCGGGGGATCACACAGTTTCGGGAGTGACTCCGACGACATTCTCTCAGCCGTTGCGCGGCTATTACCGGATCTCCGCGTATCGCGACGGTTTCGACACCTATCATTCCAGTATCGTTCTGACCGGGAAGGATGTCACCACGATCGACATCAACTTGGTGCCGAAAACCCGCCTGAAAGCCGGCCTCCGTTCGCTGCTGATTCCCGGGTGGGGACAGCGCTATTCCGGCTCCGGCACGCGGGGGACGCTGATGACCATCGGCGCCGTGGCAGCGGCCGCGGTTGCCGGATTGCTCTATCTCGATTTCGATGACAAGCGTGACACCTATTATGACGTCATGGAGAGATTTAACGATACCAGGGAGGTCTCGGGTCGCGAGGCGATGCTGAACGAGCTGTACAAGGCTCAGAAGGACGCCTATGATGCGGAGCGAACCAAGAACCTCGGAGTTGGCATCCTGGTTGGATTTTGGGCCTTCAATGTCGTCGATGCGATGGTTTTCTTCCCGGAAAATGGCATGGAAGTAGCCGGTGTCGGGATCGGTTTTGAGCCTCAGATTGAAGCCGACCGGGTGCAATTGGTGGGAGTGTTCTCGTTTTGAAGACCAAATACATCTTTAGCGTGACGGTGCTGCTGGCATTGCTTGGCTTCTGGTGGGGGTGCACCGACCAGATTGCTGAGCCGGTGGCTACCGATACGATTGCCGGAGCACCGGAAGTGCCGCGCGACTTGCAGACTCAGGTCGCCGACGGTGCCGTGGAGTTGAGTTGGACTATCAGCCAACCATCATTGGCAAGGCAATATTTGATTTACCGGGGCGACACTACGCGGGGCAGTGTGGCGATGCTGCTTGATTCGAGCAGTCAGATGAGCTACACGGACGGTAGCGTTCGCAATAATGTTCGCTACTTCTATCGGGTGGCAACGCATGCCACCAATGGTCTGGTGAGCAGGCTTTCTGCGCCGGTTTCGGCGACGCCGGCGCTTTATGGGATCAGCATCAATGGCGGCGACAAGTACACCTCGAGCCGTGAAGTAACAGTCAACCCTGCGGCGTTGAGCGGCACCCGCAACATTATACTCGGTCACGACGCCTCTTTCAGTGGTCAGAATTGGCGAGATTACGCAAGTTCGGTGAACTGGACCCTGGAGCCGGGCGATGGCACCAAGGCGGTCTATGCGAAATTCCGCGACTATGAAGGCAACGAAACAGCCACATATGTGTCTGATGATATCATTCTTGACACTCGTGCCGTGATTGACTCGGTTTCCGAGGATTCCGAGGGCCAGACTCTGAGCGTGGGCGACATTCTGCATCTGGCGGTTTATACCAGCGAAAAGGATGGCAGTGCTTCGGTGGAGGTTGCCGGAGTCGGCACCCAGACATTGTTCGATGATGGCACTGCCGGGGATGCGACCGCTGACGATGGTATTTATGAACTCGACTGGACGGTGCCGGCAGCGGTTGATGTTCGTGACGGCGGCATAAGAGGCAGCTTCGTCGATGCGGCCGGGAATCGCGCCGACGACAAGACTAGCGGTACAGTGATCAATATCGCGAATCCGCCGCCCGGGGCGCTTTTGAGCGCCTATGTCGCTTCGACCACCGAGATCGACTTGACCAGGACCAGGTCGGAAGTCTCCGACTTTGGCAGCTATTTGCTGTTTCGTTCAGAGTCCGCCAATGTCAACACGAGCTCGAAGCTGTTGAGCAATGTGACCAGTGCGAGCAACACGAATTACAAGGATTCCGATCTTGAACCAGGCACCGATTACTACTATGTCGTCTACACGCTGGATCAGTCGGGCTTGAAAGCTGCAAGCAATATTGCGAAAGCGACAACAGAGGCGAATGAAGCACCGGAGAAGGTGACCTTGTTTGTGTCCTCCTTCAGTGATGCTGCGGTTTCAGTCGGTTGGACGAAAAGCAATGAGACTGATTTCGAATCTTATCGCATCTATCGCTCGGAGTCGGAGTCGGTGGCGATCACCTCCGCTAATCTGCGCAGTGTCATCACCAGTGCGAACTCTACCAGCTATACCGATAGCGATGTTGAGGCCAGCACGACCTACTACTATGTGATCGTGGTCTACGATGAGTTTGGCCTCAACTCGGGTGCATCGAATGAGGTCGAAGTGACGACTGACGATCCTGTGGAACAGCCATAAATGAGTGGGAACTAGGTGACAGCACTAGACAAAATCAATTTCTTCATCTCCAGTTATGGCCGAACTTTTGTGGCGCTCTTTAATGCGCGCCTCTGGCCGCCATTCCTGATCTACCTGATTATTCTGGTGCTGTCGATTCTGGCGTTGCAGTCAATGTTTTCGCCGTTGCTGGCAGGGTGGCTGATCCCGTTGATGAAAGCCGCCACCACGGAATCGGTGGTTCACTACCCGCAGCACCTGATCATGATGCCCCAGGCTTTCGAGTGGTTCCGTTTCCTGGCAATCGCGCCGGTGGTTGAATCGGCGTTGATGGCAGCCGCTTTCATCATGTTTGCGGCGTATTTCCGCAAAGAGAAGCCGCAGTTCACGGCATCATTGAGCGCGGCCTTCAAGAGATACCACCTGGTGTTTATCGCCGTGCTGGTCAATACTGTGCTGGTCTATTTGTTGTTCAGGACGCTGCCCGGTCTTTTTCGCGATTTTGCCGCCGGTTCGCCGCGCCGCCAGTTGGCGCTGAGCGTCGGGCTGCAGGGCTTGAGCCTGCTGCTGACCTCGCGTTTTGTCGCTGGGATGCCGCGGCTGGTGATTGCGCGACAGTCGTGGGCGCAGAGTTTTGGGGGCAG
>JBDRQZ010000441.1:0-4577 GCA_043826025.1 bacterium
ATGCTGCTCCGACATTTGAACACCTCCTGAAGCCAATATAACCTAGCTTCTCTTGGTGACCACAAAACCGGGGAAACTACACATCGACTCAGCTCAGCATGACAGACACAATACCATCACCTTAAACGTGTCACCCTGAGCGAAATCGAAGGGTGGCATTCTACGATGTCGAAACCCCAAGGGGGGTATCGACCTACTAATCGGTGAACTGTGGGGCGTCACCCTGAGCGGAGTAGAAGGGTGACATGAAGGCCAACGCAGGTGGTCACGATAGGTCAAGGAGCCCTGTGCTCCTGACTCAAACGCTGTGTGAAAGCGTCACGACCGCAACGATCCTGACCGGCTTCAGTTGTGTGTTCTGTCGGGTCTTGCACTCGCGAAGCGAGGGTGTGACCCGACGGAGCGCGGCCAGGTCACACGCCTTCGGCGCAAGACCTGACCGGACTATTAACATCGCCTCGCCGGCCGCTTGCGCGGCAATAACGTAGTGACGACGCCTGCCCAATAATAGAACGGCCCCGATCAGGAGACCAGGGCCGTATTATCAATATCGTGTATGCAAACCAGCTCTTAGTCAGGGCAGTCCGCAATGCTGAACTCACCACTATAATCAAAGCACCCGGAGATGGTGTTGGTGACTTTGATTTGATAGGTAGCCGCCTCGCCACCGCCAAAGTCCTCGACCGTCCACAGGTAGTCGCTGTTGAGGTCACCCGTACGGATGTTCCCAACAAAGCCGCCGGCCTTGTACAAATCAACGTTGTATAGTCCGGAGATGCAGGTGCCGGTGATCCACTCAATGGTCAGCTTGGTGCCAAGACATAAGGATTCACCGCCGACCGGTACACTTACAACGGGCGCACACGTCTCGATGGTAAAATAGTCGCTCAGGTCGGACACACCGGTGCTGACATTGGTGACCATGATCTGGTAATCATCGCCACTGCCGTTACCGCAATCAGTCACCGGCCACAGGATATCGCCGGTGCTGGTGACATCGTCATAGAGATTGCACACCAAGGCGTCAGCCTTGTAAAGGTCGACATCCCAGACAGCATCGCAGTCGCCGATGTCCCAGGTGATGTGCTTGGTATTTGCCCGGCACCAGATATCGGTCGAGGTCGGCGTGAGCATCGTCGGTACGCACGGTGGCCCACCGTTGCCCATAACGCCAACATCATCAGCACAACCGGTGAGGATCTTGCAGTCGGTGCTGCCCTCGACAGTGGGCGTGTAGCTTACCGTCACGACATGACTCTCGCCGTTGGCCAGGCTGTAGTCGCCGGCGCCGGCGGTAATTACGAACTCCAGGCAATCCTCAAAAACGGTTCCGGTCAGAGTGCCCCCGGCGATGTTGGTGATAGTAAAATCGAGCTCTTTGGTTTGACCGACCTGCACATCACCAAAATCTAAGGTTGTGGGGATTACCCGGCACTCTGGTGTCGTGGGAATAGCCGTGGCCAGACACTGAACGCTGTCGTCGCACTCGGTCACAATCCAGCATTGGTTGGCGCCAACCACAGTCGGCGCGTATTCGATTTCCACCGTGTGTGATTCGCCCGCGCTTAGATTGTAGTGACCATCGCTCGGGTTTATGGCAAACTCGTCGCAGCTCTCGCTGAGGTCGCCCTTGAGGGTGCCCCCACCGGCATTAGTGATGGTGAAATCCATAGTCGCCGACTGACCGACTTCGACATTGCCGAATTGCAGCACGGTCGGCGTCACCACGCACAGAGGCGGCGCCGGTAGTCCCTCACCGCGACAATCCACAATCGTACCACACGACGTCATTATGAAACACGACGTGCTACCTTCGGCCATAGGTTCAAAGCGGATAGTGATGGCCTTGCTGACGCCCGACGGCAGGCTGAATGACTCAGAACCGGCCACGACACTGAACTCACCGCAGGTTTCGCTCACACTACCGGTGAGCAGAGAGCCGCCGCTGTTGGTAACCACGAAGTTCAGATCCTTATACTGACCGACGGCAACCTGACCAAAATCCAGCTCGGTCGGGGAAATGTCGCAGACAGCCGGAGCCAGAACACCGGTGGCATAGCACACCAGCGGCAAATCACAGTCGGTCAGGACAGTACATACCGCCAGGCCGGTATCGGCCGGTGCAAAGAAAATCGAAATCTCATGACTCTCGGCCGCGCCGAGTTCATATTCGCCGGCACCGGTCTGGATAATGAACTCGGTGCAAGCGCCACTGACGGTACCCGTGAGAATCCCATTCCCGACATTTCTGAGGTAGGTGGTCAGGGTCTTGCTGGTTCCCATCTCGACATCACCGAAGTCAAGGACGGTCGTATCCAGGGCGCAGGTTGGCGGCAGCAGCAGTCCGGTCCCAAAGCATACGACATCATCATTACAACCGGTGGCGATCGTGCATCCGAAAGCGACCGAATCCACGGGAGTGAATCGCACCGTGACATCCTGGCTTTCGCCCGCCGCCAGGCTGTATGCTGAATCGTCAGGCAAGGTGAATTCAGCACAGCCCGATGTCACCGCGCCAGTCAGGACGCCGCCGCCGATGTTACTGATTGTAAAGGTCAAGTCAGCCGACTGGCCGACATAGATCTCCCCAAAGTCAAGTGAGTCGGACGTGATGGAGCATTCAGGGGGTTGCGGCACGCCGTTGCCGATGCAACCTACTTCGGCGTCACACCCGGTATAAATCACACAGGTTGCAGTGGCCGAATCGGCGGGCATATAACGTACGGTGATGGTTTTGCTCTGTCCCTTGGTCAGAGAATAGGCTCCGAGACCATCAACGATGCTAAACTCAGGACAGCTTTCACTAATGAAGCCCTCGAGGATGCCGTCGCCGCCGTTCCGAATAGCGAAGCTCACGTCTTTGTACCCGCCCAATTCAACATCACCAAAGTGAATATAGGTGGCGGACAGAATGCAGACCGGCGGCTCTGCGGCCCCGATGCCGGTGCACGCAACATTGTTGTCGCAGCCGGTGAGAATGGAGCATTCATGATTACCCAGGCTGCCCGGCGTATAGCGCACTGTTACCGTCTTGCTCTGACCTTCGGTCAAATCGTAAGAGCCCCAACCGCCAACGATGCTGAAGTTGCTACAGTAGTCGTTGACAGTTCCCGACAGGGTGCCGCCGCCGCCATTGGTAATAGTGAAGGTCATGTCCTTGGTCTGACCCTTGACAACCTGACCGAAACCGAGGCTGGTCGGAGTTATCACACACGCCGGTGCCTGGTCCATGGTATTGAATGTCCAGGTGTCGGAACTGGTCAGGTTGCCCTGGGGATCAATAGCCACCACGCGCCAGTAATAGCGCATATTGTATTCGAGAGTGGGCGGTTTGTAAGACGGCGTGATCTGGGCCGAGGACACCAGGGGCGGAGTGTCGGTCAAACCAAAGTGGACATCGTAATGAATGGTCTCGCCCTCAGGGTCGCTGCACTTCCACATCAGAGTAAGATTGATATTGGCTCCGGTTTGATTGTTGGGCGGAGCCGTGCCGGTGATTTCCGGCACGCTCGGCGGCTGATTTTTCGGCTGCACCGGATCGTCACCGCTGCAAGACAGCGACAGCGCCAACAGCAAGAGAATCATACATCCAAAAACATAATGGCGAGGTGAATTCATGGAACCCTCCAAACAGATTTTGGGCACACACCCACATTAGGATTACTCTATTACCATCAATATATGGACATCCACCGGATTGTCAATGATGTCCGAAGATTGTCGGGTGAGAATAAATTTCCGCCCTCAATCGAAGTCGCCGTCGCACGATTTGCTCCGCTTCGGAATGCTCTTGGACAGGCTTTATCTCGGCGTTATCTTAATCATAACTCGTAAAGCGTCGGCGGATATCTTGACGATTGGGGGAGTCACCGTGCATCAGGAGCCTCGCGCTCCTGGCATCGGGTCGACTCGGTTGGCCTACCCTCGAATCTTCTTTTCAAGAAAATCGATCACCTCGGGCGCTTTCATCCGGGTCTGCTCCATCGAGTCACGATCGCGAAGCGTCATGGTCTCGTCTTCGAGAGTCTGACCGTCGATGGTGATACCGTAATGTAGGTGGACTTGCACGTGTAACAGTGGTTCATCGTTAGCTTGCGAATAGTATCCCTGTAAACAACGCGGACCGTCAGATTCTTGCAAATCCTGCAACTGGACCCTTTGCCGCCGCCGGTCGCTTCTGGGGTCAAACTCCATCCAACAGCACCGCAACTCTTGCAGATTCGGACTGGGCCGTTCTGGTGATACTGCTGCTTGCCGCAATTTGGGCAAGTGCTTCCTTTCGCCATGATCATCTCCTCGCGCTATTAGCCAACCAGTGTTTCCTGCACTTAACCGAATCACTACGGGTAGGATGGGTCAACATCCATCCGATGCGCACTCTTGACGCGCACTTTCCCCATGCCTCTTGCAGACGATTGGACCATATAGGCCCTGATCTAATATCGACGGACCGATTCTATTCCAACTCCAGAGATATTAACGTCTCTATGTTAAATGCCGCCCCATTCACATAAGACTCTCGACGCACTATGCCGGTGCCTGGACACAGGAATGTGCTATTGGTTGCTGGAGGGTCG
>JBDRQZ010000442.1:0-3226 GCA_043826025.1 bacterium
ACTTAAGAAATCAGGGTACAGAGCGCGACCGGGTCTGGTCTCGACAGGAAGGCCTCCCCAATTGGAATCAGCAAACCGCCTGGGACACGACCGTGCTACAGGTCGGCTGCGGAGGATTAGGGGGCGAGATACTTCACTCCCTTGTCAAGAAGGGCTATGGCGAGCTCCATTGCTTTGACGGCGACACCGTCGACTTATCCAATCTCAACCGGCAACGATTTACCGTTCAGGACCTGGGGAAGGACAAAGCTGACCGCCTCGCCCGCAATCTGGTGCAAGACGGCTGTATGGGCAGCCGGGTCATCGGCTATCCCTATTACTTCGAAGCGGCGCTTGAGCGAGGTTTCGATCTTAATCCCGATGTCGTCATCTGTGGGGTAGACTCTGATCTGTCAAGGCGCGCCGTCGCTGAATGGGCCATCAGCAAGCATATTCCGGCTCTGTTTTGCGCTGTGTCGCGCGACGGTGACCAATGTTACTGTTTGGTGCAGCATCCTGGCGAAGCCTGTTTCGGTTGCATCCTCCCGCACGCAATCAACAATGAGGTCACACCCTGTCCCGGTGTTCCAGCCATCATCGATCCGCTCAAACTGGCTGCCGCCCTGACATCATTCGCCGTCGACTGTCTGGTTATGGGCCGTCCTATCGGCTGGAATTACCGGGAGATTCGGCTGGCCGGATTTATGCCCGAGCTTGTCCGCACCGTCCCGAGAAATCCCGATTGTCCGCTGTGCGGTAAGAATCGAGGGGACTGATCATGACTGCGATAGAGAGAGTTTTTATTCTCCTTTTTGAACGGCTGTTGGCTCGACCGCAATCGGCGAAGTCGAAAGCGAGTCCGAGCGCGGGACGATTGCAGATCGGAGAAGCAAGCGCCTTGACCGACCGTCGAATCGTCGAGCCGTTTGCCATTGAGTTGTCAGACCTGCAGCGTCATCTTGTAGCACTAGGATCTTCCGGCGGCGGGAAAACGTCTTTGATATTCGTTTTCCTCGTGAGCCTGCTCATCCTCGGCTATGGTGGGCTGATGGTCGACATCCATGACGCCGTTCCCAAGTTCCTCTCGTTGGTAGCCCGGTTGGTCACGACCGGCGTCCTGTCTGAGCGAGTCTTAGACAGAATCCTCGTCGTCTCCTTTGATGACCAGGCCCCGGTGGTTCGATTCAATCCGCTGGCCAAAGTGGCATGGGCCAAACCGCATCGCGTCGGTCAGCATATGGAGCTCATGCTCCGCCGACAATGGCCCGAGGCAACCTGGGGTGCCCCCTCTTCTGAGTTAATTGCCAACACCTTCTGTCTTATGGCCGAGCATGGTTTGCCGTTGACGATGACCGAACCGCTACTTAGAAATCCGGCCCTGCTACATCACCATTGTCAGAGTGTCCGCAATGAAGCCTGTCGCAATTACTTCCTCAATCGCTGGCTCCACCTCTCTGATTCCATGCGAGACTTCTACACGCAGGTCTTCCTGCCACGACTCAGTACCTTTCTGGCCGATCCCAAACTCCGCGTGATGTTCGGGTCGAATAAGTCCGATCTTGACCTGTTCCAATGCCTGAATGAACGCATGCTCGTTCTCTTTGACCTCAATAAGGGCATTCTTGGTCGGGACGCTGAATTAGTTGCCAGTATTGCTCTCGCAGTCGAGCAACAAGCAGCCTTCGCACGCTTGCCCATTCCGGAGCCAGAGCGCCACCTGTCGACTCTCATAATCGACGAATTCAACGCCTTGGCCGGTGTCCATGAGATCATTGCCCCGGCCTTAAACGAGTTTCGCAAACTGAAGATTCCGGTCGTCTTGAGCGGGCAGTCGCTGACCGGCATGGACAGGGCCATGCGTTCGACAATTCTTACCAACTGCGCGGTGCGCTGTTGTTTCCGTATGGACGCCGAGAATCTCAAGACCGTAACGGCAGAATTGCAAGGGGAAGAGCGGGAATTACTGAGAAGCCGTATCGCCCGGCTCGGAGTTGGTGAGGCGATGGTCTTTGTCGGCGGAAAACCAGCCCGTCAGGTAGCAGTCGATTATCTCCCCATTCCGGAGAAGCTCAGTCTGTCCGAGGAGCAGATGGTCCGCCGGATGTATCACAACGTCGGCGGTGTAACGTGGCCAGCGGCGTCTTCTGATGAGCACTCCAATTTTGGTGAGCCGCCCAAATCAGAGGTTCCACCGATAAACGAAGAACCGGCGTCTGAAACTGAGCCGGAAACAGGCAATCATGACCTGCCGCCCGGC
The DNA here is from genome assembly GCA_043826025.1 of bacterium. Lineage (GTDB taxonomy): Bacteria > Zixibacteria > MSB-5A5 > CAIYYT01 > CAIYYT01 > JBDRQZ01. The sequence goes on from JBDRQZ010000442.1 coordinate 2,237, forward strand.
TATCGCGAATGGGGATTCTGATGAGAGCCAACCCCACCAGACGGCAAACCGCGCCTCGCTTAGTCCTGACTGATCGGGATCGAGAACTCCTCGACCTGCTTGACCGGCATCTGCTTCTCACTCGGGAGCAGCTGCAATTGCTTCTGGACTGGCCGTGTGTCACCCGAATCAATCGCCGCTTGAGACAATTGTTCGACACCGGTTTGGTGGAACGGCGATTCATGCCGGTGCAGTCAGGGTCTGCGCCTGCTATCTATTATCTTGGCCGAGAAAATATCCGCCACCTAGCATCGATAAACAACGGTGATTCGGACACGTTACTGCGCCGCCGTCGTCGAATACGGCGAATGCCCGACAGCTCACTGGCCCATGATCTCGGTATCAGCGATTTCGCCGCTTCATTCATCCGGCACTGTTTGAAAGCGCCCGGAGGTGAATGGATCTCCTGGCTTAACGAATACGCCTTCCTCAATTCATGCCGGATAGCGAAAGTGCCGCTGGCAGTAATGCCGAGGCCGGACGGGTACGGTCGATATGCCATTAACCGACTGCTGTATCACTTCTGTCTGGAACTGGACACCGGCAGCGAATCGCTTCGACGCCTTCGCCGAAAGCTCCAAGCCTACCAGACGGCCCAGTCAACTGGTTATTTCCCAAAGCTGTTCAAGCTAAGTCGGCTTTCTGTTTTGATAGTAACCACGTCCTCAGGGCGAGCGGCAAGTCTCTCAGCAAAACTGCCCCAAGTCCCTTCACTGCGCGTTTTGGTCGGCACTCTCCCAGAAGTCACACCCGACCCGCTCTTCGGCTCCGTTTGGAAAATGTCGGGCCAACAAACGACCACTTCTCTGCATCGACAGGAACTCACAAAGGAGCGTGGCTAAAATGCGTTGGTGCCCGTCGTGCAGGAGGATTTCACCCGATCAGCCGGAACGGTGCCACTATTGCGGCCGGACCTGGAACGTCAGGCTGTGTCCGAGCGGACACGAAAAC
>JBDRQZ010000443.1:0-7585 GCA_043826025.1 bacterium
ACCTGGGCGGCTGACAGGGTGACAGCGCCGATGAAGCTTAGTGATAAAAAAACCGACCAGAATCGCAACATGAGTTCCCCGACCGTAAACCAAAAAACCGAGTATAGTCAACTGCGGTTAGGTTGTAAACAAAAAGCTCCCGGTTCAATCCTCTCGATTGACCCTGAAAACCAGCTTCTCGCGTTACCTAGCGGTCGATAGAACTCCTCAATAGCGTTCGGTCGTTTGCCCTATCTAAACTAACGTAAATAGGCGTCGTTTGTCAAGCATGCAAGCCTGCTAATGCAAGTAGATTGCCTGTCATGTGGGCGAAATAGCCCAGCCTCCTGTTCCGAGGTTATAACCGGCTTGTAAACACCCAGTTCCAGCTATCAGTACCTTTTTTGGACACTCAGATGGCAGACCTCGAAAGCTGGTCAATCCTGCAATTATCTGCAATCAGCCGACGCCTTCTTTTCACTTTGTGGTGTGCGAGACCGGCGTCTGAGGAATGACCTTGTCACCGCGCCGAAATTGCTTATAATGTATTCGATAACTGCGAATCTACTTCGACTCGAGGGATACAAATGCGCCCAGTTCAAGTAACCTCTCTTGCAATCGGGTTGTTGCTGCTCTACGGAGCGACCTTGCCGGCAACCGCTCAGATTTTCCCCTTCCCCTATGAGTACTCGTTCTCCAGTGCCGGCGCGGCAACCGTGCAAATCGACTTCGACATGCCAGATTCATTGATTGCCGATCCGACGCTGTTCCACCAGGTGATCTACCGCGACCAGAATCTCACGACCTGGGCCACCGCCACGCTCACACCGCTCTACGTCGAATGCGGCGCGCAGACGATTTCCGGGCAGATCGGTTTTGTACCGGCCTCCGGTACTATGGAGTGGTATCTGCGCTCAGAGAATGACACGGCGGTCGTCTCACAGTCGCCGCAGAACAGCGCCAACACGTTTCCGCCACCAGCATATTTGCAGGCCGACCTGGGCGCCGACCCGACCGGCGACGCTCAATCTGCCGCTGGGAACTGGCTTGATCTGACACACTGCTACGGCACCTACTCCGACACCCGCTTATATTTCCGGATCGAAAATGTCGGAGGAGGATTCCCGACCAATCAGGGGCTGTTCACCTACTTTGTCTATGGCGTCGGCGTGCTCGATCCCGATGCCAGCGATTCCTCCGCCTATATGCTGCTCTATGCCAGCGTGCCGGCGATCTTCTCGCCGGGGCTCTACAAGTTGAATCTGGAGGACAGCTCTTTCACCCAGATCGGCAGCATCTCGACCAATATCAATGGTACGTCGCTATCGATGGCGTGCAATATCAGCGATCTGACCTCGCAATCTGGCTGGTCGGAATGGCCGCCCCCTTCGGGGTTCATCGGCGTGCTGCCTGCTACCGGGACCCAGACGCTGACTGCTCTGACTATCAACGATCTCGGCAAGGCAGCAGTATTCCAACCGAAATCGAATCTGCTCGACTACAATGTCAACTCAGGACCGGCACTCTCCGACCCGCTGGCAGTCGACAATGACTCTGGAGTGGTGTCGCTCTCTGTCACCTACACAGATACAGACCTCAACTGCCCCACCTTGCGCTGGCTGCATTGGGAGAGCGAAGACTACCTGATGACTGCCTGCGAGAAGAGCTACGAGACCGGCGCTGCTTTCACTGCGGCTGTTGAAGTCAGCGAGACCGGCTGGTTTTCCTACTGGTTTGAGTTCTCCGACGGCGTGTTGACGGCAACAACCGATCTCGATTCGGTGTATGTGGAGATTCAGAGCTATCTGCCCGGCGATGCTAACGGCGACGAGATCGTCAATATCACCGATGCGGTCTTTTTGATTTCTTATATCTTTTCGGAAGGGCCGGCCCCCGATCCTCTCGCAGCCGGTGATGCCAACTGCGATGAGGTCGTCAATATTACCGATGCGGTCTACTTGATTGAGTACATCTTCAACGAGGGTCCGGCGCCCTGCGCCTGAACACAGCCTTAGTTCGACAAAAACATTGACGCTACCCGGAAATGCTCGTACTATTTGACGATGGTACGTAGCATTGCGCTAAATGAGCTAACCGCCCCGATTCGCGAGGAATTGGCGCGGTTTGACGTTTTGGAGAGCGAGTCGCTCGGCGACGAGTCGGAATTGATCCGCTCTGTTTCGCGACATCTGCTGCTCTCCAAAGGAAAGCGCCTCCGTCCTACATTCACTTTCATGATCGCCAAGGTGACCGGGTTTGAGTCTGACCATCTGGCGGAGGCGGCTCTGGCAGTCGAAATGATCCATACCGCGACTCTGCTGCACGACGATGTCGTCGATGAATCGGACACCCGTCGCGGCCAGGTGACGGTCAATAGCGAATGGAACAATCTGGTCTCGGTGCTGATGGGTGACTATTTCTTCGCCAAGGCTTTCACGCTCCTGGTGCGCACCGGATCGCTCGAGATGTTGCGGCGAGTTTCGGAAGCCACCGAACGGGTCTCGGTCGGCGAACTGCGTCAGATAGAGGAATCTTTCAACTATGACCTGTCGGAGCAAGACTACCTGAGAATCATCTCCGATAAGACGGCGGCACTGTTCGCGGCCGCGGCGATTGCGCCGCCGCTATTGGGCGGCGCACCGCGTGAGGCAATCGAGGCGCTCGATAGATTCGGCGAACACAGCGGTTGCGCTTTTCAGATCGCCGATGACCTGCTGGATTTCGTCGGGGAGCAGTCCCGCACCGGCAAGAAACCGGGAATCGACCTGCAGCAGGGAAAAATCACACTGCCGCTCATTCACGCGCTGCAGAAAACTCAGGCCGGGACACGCAAGAGCATCATCGATATCCTCGATAATGGTGTCGATGACGGCGATTTCGAGCGAGTGCTCGATTTCCTGCACGACAGCGGTGGTATCGACTATGCTCGTCAACGCGCGCAGTCGCTCTGCGATCAGGCTCTCTCTTATCTCGCCCCCTATTACAACAGCCCGTATTACGCTAATCTTGAAGAACTGGCGACCTTTGCCATCAAGCGGGACGTATAACCAAAAACCTGCTGAGGCCTGGCGGCGGCCGGTTCTGAACTAATGTCTGGAATACTTCTCATAGACGGCTACAGTCTGGCATTTAATGCCGGCTATCTCTGGCTGATCGCGCTGATCTTCCTGATCGCTATCGGTCTGACCTGGCTCTACTATCGGCGCACCAATCCACCACTGCCCGGCTCACGACGGCTGGTGCTCGGGTTGCTGCGAGGTCTGGCGATTGCCACCCTCTTCTTTGTGCTGGCCGAGCCACTGCTGGTGCGGAAATCGGTTGAGAGCAAACCACCGATTGCGGCAGTCCTCATCGACAACTCACGCTCGATGGCGGGCAATCAGCTCTCCGAAGAGCAGTTCGCCGACCTGCCCGAATACCTGAACACGGTGGAGAGTCGCTTTGGGCCGGAGACTGAACTGAGATACTTCACATTCGCCGATACGCTGCGTCCGGGACGTGAGGTCGATGGTTCCGGTGAAGCTACCGCGCTGGGCGATGCCTTACGCTACCTCGCGACCGAGGTGAAAGAGGAGAACCTCCAAAGCGTAGTACTCCTTTCCGATGGCAGCAGCAATCTGGGAGTAAACCCCGCCTCTGCCGCCAAATCACTTGGTGTACCGGTCAATACCGTCGGGTTCGGTAACCCGAATCCGCTGCCCGATGTGCAACTGATCGAAGTCGATCACAACGCTACCGGATTCGCCGACAAGGAATTCGAAATCGCAGTGACAGTAGAGTCGCGCGGTTTTGAGGATGTCAGGATTCCGATTCGAGTGCGTCACAATGGGCGCAATCTGACACAGCAGGAGATCACGCTGGCCGGCGGCGGCCGGCGACAGACCGAGACGCTCAAGTTCATGCCTCCCGGCGAGGGGACCTATACATTCGAGATTTCGCTGCCTGCACAGGAGAGCGAGGATTCCGACAAGAACAACAGCAAGCAGATCCAGGTGCGCTTCCGCAAGAGTCGGATCAAGATCCTGCTGGCGTCAGCTTACCTGAACTGGGAATTCAAGTTCCTCAAACAGGTGCTTTCGGCCAATGAGGACTTTGAGGTAATCGCCTCAATCGAGTCGAATCGCAAGCTGGAAAACACCCAGCCCTTTCCTGAGAATGTCGAAGCGTTGGGTGAATTTGATGCTCTGCTGTTGCTTGATTTTCCTCCGGAATGGTTCGAACACCGGCGGCAGATTCTCGATGCTTTCTTCGAACGCACCGGCACCGGGGCCTTCATTCTGGCAGCAGAGAATCTCGCCGCGAATCCGGGTAATGACTATGTTGATGCGCTGCTGCCTTACCGTTTCGCCCGGCGCAGCCCGAAAGTAGTCGCTCAGGAGGCATTTTTGCAGCCAACCGAACAGGGACGGATTCATCCCCTGCTCCGCCTCTCCGGCGATCCGACCGAAAATGATCGGTTGCTGGCGACATTGCCACCCTTCGGCCTCCATCTTCAGGCCACCGGGACCGCTCCCGGCGCAACGATTCTGGCTACTGCCCCGGCGGCAAACAGCGGCGATGAAGAAGTGCCTCTGCTCGGAGTGAAGCGTTACCGCACCGGCAAGGTGGCGTTGTTGTCGGCTTTCCCCTTGTGGAAGCTCCATTTCCTGGCCCGCAGTTTCGATGAGAGTGACAATTCCTATGCGACCCTGATGCAGAATCTGGTGCTCTGGCTGGTGGCCCGCGACGATCAACAGCGCATCGCGATCGCTCCCGAACGACCAATCCTGATCGCCGGGGAGCCGGTAGAGCTCTCCGCTCAGGTGCTTGATGAGAGTTTCCTGCCGCTGCCCGATGCCCAGGTTGAAGCCAGCCTGATCAACGAGGATCACCCGGAGGATACTCTGATAGTCAGCTTCCTGCCCGACCGGCCCGGCCAGTATCACGCCCGGCTGCCCTATCTCTCACCTGGCAAGTATGAGATCAAGGGCCGGGTCCAGCGGGAAGGGCTGGTGCTGGGTAATCCGACCAACAGCATGGTGGTTGAGCCATTCAGTCTGGAGGACCTCTCGCGGGTGGCCGACTTTGACATGCTGAAAAGTATCAGCCGCGTTTCTGGCGGTGAGTTTGTCGCCGCAACCGACACCGCCCAATTGGCCGCTCAGCCTGTCTATCTGCCCCGCGAGCAGAGCCGGATCAGCGAGTCGGCGCTGTTTGACAACCCGATTCTGCTCGGCATCTTCATCGCCGCGATCTGTGCCGAATGGTATTTGCGGCGGCGCTATCAACTCCTCTAATCGCATTCCAAGGGCTTTGGCAGCAGGTTCGTCTCAATTTGACCTAAGTCAAAAACTCATGCTTATGTTTGACATATAGTTAAACGAAGCAGAAACGTGTCGAGTATAATGAGTAGATGCAATTTGGTCTTGACAAATTATACAACCAGCGTACTTTTCAGGTGTCTGTACGGATCAGCTGTAAATTCAGGTCTTCAAATCCGATAGAATAGTATGGCTAATAGCTCTAAGAAACAAGGGTCTGCGCACTTCGTTGTTAAGGAGAACGCAGAGCTTCCAGAGGAATATGTGAATGAGTCAGCGGCCAGCTACTCATTTGCGAATTTCGCCAGGGTAACTGCGAGCCCTTCTGGAATGTTGCTCTCATTTGGGAAAATTCACCCAAAGGAGAGGAAGATACTCCTGTTTGATGAGATACTGCTTCCTTTCGAAGTTGCAGATGCTCTGGTGAAGATCATTCAAGACCAGTTCGCCAAGCTGGAGGATGATGGCCTTCTGCAAAGAGTGCCTCCCGGAGCTACTAAGGGGAAATCCAAATGAACCCAGCAATCGCCAACAGTGAGTCAGTCAGTTTCTTGGTGAAATTGGCTGCGTTCGAGGCCTTGACGCGCGCCACCGCTGTCGATATTGGTATTCGATTGATTGATGCATGGCCACTCTCCGTTTCGACGGAAGACTACGAAGATACATCGTGGTTTCTGACAGAAGAATGGCAAGCGAAAGAGCGAGAAGCGGATGAGGATATTCGGCTGGGGCGGTACGAAGGGGCAAATACTGTAGAGGAGCTTTTTGCCATACTAGATGAGCAGGAAGAAATCGCGAAGTCAGAAGAACGCGCAAGAAGACGATGAGTCTCAATCCACTCCATCCATAAAGCCTCAAGTTAGACTTGAGTTCTTGGATAGTTTCAAAAAAGACCTCAGGAAGATTGACCAACTTCGTAGAAAAGCAATCGGGGCAAAGCTCGCTCTGATTATGGAGTGTGGGGATTTCTTGCCTGGAATGCAATTAAGGTCACTCCCACAAGACAAGAACATCAAGTACTTCAAAGCGACAGACGATACTCACATCACGGTTAATATTCAATACGAAGAGGGGATTATGGTCGTCTGGCTCCGCCGAATTCGTAAGCACGACAATCTTCACATAAACCCGTGATCCCAGCGCACTCTTTGGCAAAGTTTTAGTTGCTGCTGTGAATTGCCGGCGGTAGCTTGGCGTGGAATTGTATCTCTTTAACCCGCCGGAGGAACCAAGTGCCGCAGATTTCCCAATGTCAGGCGCGAGAGATTCTCGACAGCCGTGGTAATCCCACTCTCGAAGTTGATATCGTTCTCAATGATGGTTCCTTTGGACGTGCCGCCGTTCCCTCCGGAGCCTCGACCGGCACAAATGAGGCGCTGGAACTGCGCGATGGCGACGCTAAGCGCTATCTCGGCAAGGGTGTGCTCAAGGCGGCTGCCAACGTCAATGACAAACTAGCTCCGGCTCTGGTTGAAGAGGGCATCGATGTGCTCTCGCAGCGGGATATCGATGAGTTTATGATCTCGCTGGATGGCACCAAAGGCAAAAGCAAGTTCGGCGCTAATGCGATTCTTGGTATCTCGCTGGCAGTGTGTAAAGCTGCGGCGCAGTACTCGTTGCTGCCCCTCTATCGCTATATTGGCGGGGTCGACGCGCACCTGCTGCCGACCCCGATGATGAATATCCTCAATGGCGGCAAGCATGCCGACAATCGGGTGGACCTGCAGGAATTTATGATCATGCCGGTCGGCGCGGAGACTTTCGCCGAAGCGCTACGCACCGGCGCCGAGGTGTTCCATAATCTCAAGAAGGTCCTTGCGGGCAAAGGCTACAACACTTCCGTGGGCGATGAAGGCGGGTTTGCGCCCGACCTGAAGTCGAATCGCGAGGCGCTGGAAGTTATCAGCGAGGCAATCGAGAAAGCAGGCTACAAGCTGGGCGATCAGGTATTGCTGGCGCTCGATCCGGCGGCCTCCGAGTTTTATGATGAGAAGAAGAAGAAATATGTGCTGGCCGGCGAGGGGCGCGAACTCTCCTCCGATGAGATGGTGGCCTTTTACCAGCAGCTCTGCAAAGATTTCCCGATTATCTCAATTGAAGATGGTCTGGCGGAAAACGATTGGCAGGGTTTCGCCAACCTGACTGCCGCAGTCGGCGACAAGGTGCAGATTGTCGGCGATGACCTTTTTGTCACCAATCCCGAATTCCTCGCGCGCGGGATTGCCGAGCATGCCGCCAACTCGATTTTGATCAAGTTGAATCAGATCGGCACGCTGACCGAGACTTTGGACACAGTCCGCATGGCG
>JBDRQZ010000444.1:0-2977 GCA_043826025.1 bacterium
GTGCTGCCCCTGGGCGCTACGATCAACATGGATGGAACCGCTCTCTATGAAGCCGTCGCGGCGATTTTTATCGCGCAGCTCTACGGCGTCAGCCTCAATCTGGGGGCGCAGGTCACGATCTTTTTGACTGCGACCCTGGCCTCAATTGGCGCCGCCGGTATCCCCCAGGCCGGGCTGGTAACGATGGTTATGGTGCTGCAGGCAGTGAATTTGCCGATCGAGGGTATCGGTGCGATTCTCGCGGTCGACTGGTTCCTCGACCGCTGTCGTACGGCGGTCAATGTCTGGGGCGATACGGTCGGCTGCCAGGTTATCGACCGCTATCTGCCCGAGTAGTCTGCATTTCCACTTGTCGCGGCATCTGTTTCACGTATAATTCAGGCTCGATTAAACGTCAGCGGTTGCTGCGACGATAGTCTTAACGTTACCCTGAGCTGGAGGAGAAATGCTTTCGGTTGCCGAACAAATGAAAATCCTGAGCCGCAATACGGTAGAGATTCTGCCCGAGGGCGAATTGGAGAAGAAGCTGGCGCAGTCGCTAAAGACCGGTAAGCCGCTGGTCGTTAAGCAGGGCTTCGATCCCACCGCACCCGACATCCATCTCGGCCATACTATCGGCCTGCGCAAACTCAAGGATTTTTCCGATCTGGGGCATCAGGTGGTGGTGATTATCGGCGACTACACCGCTCAGGTCGGCGACCCCTCCGGCCGTTCGGCGACTCGGCCGCAACTCACCAAGGCAGAGGTCGATGCCAACGCCGAAACCTATCTCGAACAATTCTTCAAGGTGCTCGACCGCGACCGTGTGCAGGTGCGCCGCAATGGTGAGTGGTTCGCCGATATGTCTTTCGCCGCGATTCTCCAGCTTGCCGGGAAGATGACGCTGGCGCGCATGCTCGAACGCGATGATTTCACCAAACGCTGGCAGGCGGAACAACCGATCTCGATCCATGAGCTGCTCTATCCTCTGATGCAGGCCTATGATTCGGTGGCGATCAAGGCCGACGTTGAAATCGGCGCGACCGAGCAGAAATTCAATCTGCTCACCGGGCGGCAGATACAGGAGCTTTATGGTGTCGAGCCACAGGTGGCGCTGACCCTGCCGGTGCTTGAAGGTATCGATGGCATCCAGCGGATGAGCAAATCAATCGGCAACTATATCGGTGTCACTGAGCCGCCGAAAGAGATATTCGGTAAAGTTATGTCGATCCCGGATCGATTGATCGTCAGCTACTTCGCGCTGGTGACTACCTATGAGCCGGAGCGCGTCGCGAAGATTGCCCAGGCTATCGAAGCTGGTGAGAATCCGGTCAATTTCAAGAAGGAACTGGGTCGCGAGATTGTGGCCACCTACTATGACGTAGCTGCCGGCCAGTTGGCGCAGGAGGAGTTCGAGCGGATTTTCAAGGAGGGTGGGTTACCCGATGACATTCCTCTGCATGAATTCGCCTGGCCGGAGCCGAAAGTCTGGTTGCCAAAACTTATGACAGAATTGGAAATACAGGGCTCGACCGGCGCCGCGCGACGTATGATTAAGCAAGGGGGCGTTTACCTCGACGGTGAACGGGTTACCGACGAGAGCCTGGAAATCGAGGTCGAGAAGGAGCAACTGCTGCGTGTCGGCAAACGGAATTTCTATCGTCTGAAAGGTCGCGTCGAAAAGTGAAATCGAGATTGGTCAGGCTCTTCACTTTCTGTCTCTTCCTGATGCTGCTGGTCGGCTGCGCCGGCAAGCAGACTGAGTCGGTGGTCGCCGAGCCGTCGGAGGTGGCGGAACCGCCCGCGCCGATGGGAGAGGAAGCTTACAGCTACTTCACTAACGCGGTGATTTACGAGCAGGAGGGTTTGTTCACCGATGCAGCGGAGGCCTATGAGGAGGCGCTCGCCTATGAGCCCAGTTCGTACGATATCCGGATGGCATTGGGTGACCTCTATCTGCGGCTCAAACGGCCCGAGGATGGTCTGAGCGCCCTGCTGCCAATCGCCGAAAAACGGGCGGAGACATTTATCCTGATCGGCGAGTGTTACCGTCAGATGGGGCGAACCCTGCAAGCGAAAAGCGCCTATCGTCAGGCACTGGCACTGGAACCGGAGAACCCGGATATCAACTATGAACTCAGCCTCTGGGCCGCCAGTGAAGGCGATTTGCTGGAAGCAGCCAAGTATCTCAAGGCCGCCGCCTACGCTTCAGGCTCGCCCGAACTATTTGCGCAGGTCGCGCAGGATTATGGTGGCATGCAGCAATTCGACTCTGCGGCGGTCTATACCCGTCGCGCTATCGAGTTGGGTGGCCGTTCTCCGGCGCTGATCGGCCAGTTGGCCTTTCACTACAGCACCGCCGGTATGCTGGACTCGGCCCTGACCACCCTGCGTGATGGCATCAGCAGCTTCCCGACTGAGCCTCGCCTCTGGGCCCAACTGATCGAGGTGTTCGACGCTCTTGGCGAATCCGACTCGATGCGGGTTGCGGCGCAGCAGATGCTTGAGATCAGAAGCACTGACAACTCGGTCTATGAGCGAATCGGTCAGCAGTTGCTGTCTCGGGGGCACATGGAGACCGCCGAGAACTGCTTTCTCAAGGCTCTGGAGATCAATGAACGGAGCACACCCGCGCTTTTCTATCTCGGTCGTCTCACCGCGGAGACCAACAGGCTGACGGAAGCGACCGACTATTTCAAGCGGTTGCGGGAAGCCGAGCCTCAGATTCCCGACGGCTGGGTAAATCAGGCTCTGCTGCTCTCCCGGCAGGGCGACACCACTTCTGCAATTGCTCTCCTGGAAGAGGGTCTGCCGCAAGTCCAGTACGAGCGCAGCGCTCTGCGTTTCGCGTTGGCGCAATTGTTGATCGAGACAGAGCGGCAGGATTCGGCGTTGACTATGCTCAAAGGTGTCATTTTCGAAGGTGGCGACTCGGTGCGCGCGCTTTTCAATATCGGTGCGATCTACGAGCAGACCGATCGTTTCGATGACGCGGTCA
>JBDRQZ010000445.1:0-2460 GCA_043826025.1 bacterium
TGGTGCAGATAGTTGGAGATTTCTCCCTGCACCCAGACATCGCGGAACGACGACTCCAGGCGGTCCTTGATCATGCGCGTGATAGCGCTGACGCTGTATGCTTGCGGCTGCTCCGGCATGGCCCAGTATAGGTGGGCGGGGCGCTAACGGTCAAACACAAAACACCGGCAGCGGCCGGTCTTTAGTAGCAATCCCGTAGGTCGGAACCCCTCGCGGGTTCCGACTTTCAAGTCATGCTGGTCAGGATCCTTGTGATCAAGACTTCTCCGCTGGATCAACCGTATCAGGACCACAAAGATTCTGACTACTCTGCTGACCTACATCCCTACACCTTCAGCGCCTTTAGTATCACCCGTGCCAACTTCTCGTTAATTCCTCTCATCGCTGTCAGTTGTTCGATGGTAGCATCGCGGATGCGTTTGACCGAGCCGAACTCTTTCAACAGCATCTGCCGCTTGGCCGGACCGATACCGGGGATGTCGTCGAGGGCGGATTTGATCGTCCGCTTCTGCCTCACCTTGCGATTGTAAGTGATCGCAAAGCGATGAGCCTCGTCGCGGAGCTGTTTGAGCAGAAACAGCGCCGGCGAGCGACGGTCAATAGTGATGGCATCGCTGACCCCAGGCAGGAAGACCTCTTCCAGCCGTTTGGCCAGTCCGATGATCAACTGGTCGTCGAATCCCAGACGTCTGATCTCCGCGTTTGCCGACGAGAGCTGCCCCTTTCCCCCATCGACCACGATCAGATCCGGCGGCGTGCCTTTCTCTTCGTTGATGCGATGAAAGTAGCGGCCGATCACTTCGCGCATCATCGCAAAATCATCCTGCCCGACAACTCCTTTGATCCGAAAATGACGATACTGCGATTTCTTGGGCCGGGCGTTTTCGAAGTAAACACAGGACCCGACCGCATCGGATTCGCCGGTGTTGGAGATATCAAAACAAGCCATCGTGCGGGGCGAGCACGGCAACTGCAGAGCATCCTTGAGACTCACCACCATCTTGCTGACCCGTTCGCTGTGGCCGCGCTTCTGTATCAGCAGTTCGTCCAGGAGCAGGCGGGCATTGGCCGCCGCCAACTCCACCAGCTTGACTTTCTGGCCCTTTTTCGGCGTGTGCACCAGGACCCGCGACCCTCGCAATTTTCTTAGCCACCGAGCCAGCAGGCGGGTATCTTCGATTTCAATCGGCAGGAAGACCTCCTCCGGCAGATTGGGCTGGTGATTGTAGTATTGCCCCAAGAACATATCGAGGACGTCTTGATCGATGTCATCGGGATCGGCCGTCAACTGAAAATCCTGACGACCAATCAACGCTCCCTGCCTGATCTGCATGACAACCGCGACCGCATCGGTGGCTTCGCGGGCCAGAGCAATTATGTCACGGTCGACCACTTCGCCCACGTCGACGTTTTGGGTGAACATGACTCTCTTGACCGCCCCAACCTGGTCACGAAGCAGCATGGCCTCTTCGAATTCCATGGCTTCAGCGGCCGCTTTCATTCGCCCAGCCAGTTGCTCGAGAAGCTCCTGAGTTTTGCCCGAAAGGACCATGATGACCGCCTCTATGTTCCGGCGATAATCCTCCTGGGACTGAAAACCGTCACACGGACCACCACAGCGCTTGATATGATAATCCAAGCAAACCTTCTGCCTCTTGCCTTTCGGATGCGGAATCTGAAGGTTACAGGTGCGGATCTTGAACATGTTGGTCAGTAGCGCCACCGTCGACCGCATCGACTTGGAACTGGTATATGGGCCGAAATAGGTAGCCCCATCCTTTGCCAGGCGACGCACGACAAGTACGCGCGGAAAGGGCTCATCGGTTGTCACTCTTATATACGGAAAGTGCTTGTCATCTCTGAGGTTTACGTTGTACCGCGGCTTGTACTCGCGGACCAGGTTGGCCTCCAGAATGAGCGCCTCCACCTCGTTGTCGGTGACCATCAGCTCCACGTCGACCGTCTTCGCTACCAGTCGCGCCGTCTTGCCCTGGGAGTGGTGCGATGAATGGAAATATGTGCGGACGCGATTACGCAGGATCTTGGCTTTGCCGATGTAGATGATCGTGCCCTCGGCGTCCTTGAAGAGATAGACTCCGGCCGAAGTCGGCAAGTTCTTGAGCTTGTTTTGCAGTTCCGCGTTGGCGGCTTTCATGGCTCACGATCCGGTCGCTGCTTGAGAAGTATTCGGCGGGCGCCAACGTACCGTTTGGCCCAATAGGTTTCACTCATGCTGCTGATGATCACACCACGGGAGGAGGAGGCATGTAGAAACTGATCCTCGCCGGTGAAAATACCTACGTGGGATACTGCGCTGTGATCGGTCTTGAAAAATACCAGATCACCAAAGTCGAGATGGTTCCGATGCATTTCGACGCCGTCAGTGTATAGCATGTAGACGGTGCGCGGTAGGATCCGACCATCAAACTGATTGAAGACCTCGCGGACTAACTGCGAGCA
>JBDRQZ010000446.1:0-4368 GCA_043826025.1 bacterium
CGTCCGCATCTCCGCCAATTCGCGATAATCCCAGTCGGCGAGTTCGTCGAAGAGTTGCCTTTCGAGCGGGCTGAAACTGTCAGTATCGACCAGTGAGAGTAGGCTTGGCAGCACCAGTCGCGCCTGGATGTTGAGCAAATCGGTCTGCAGGATCATCATGTCCTCAGGCGTGGCCGAATTCAGAGTGTCGAGCACCTCGTTGATCCGCGCACCACGTTCGAAACTGTAATGCGTGCCGGGCAGATAGTAGGGGTAAAGCGTATCGACCGGATATTGATTGGCCGAACTGACAAAACCGCGTTGCGGGTTCTTTATCTGGGGCAGTTGCTGTCTTGGAATGTCGCCAAACCATTCTGCGCCGTCAGAGGAGACAAAGCGCCCTTCACCTTCACGGCGGATCGGAATCTTGCCATTGTGGACAATCGCGATGTCGCCATCAGACGAAGCGAAGGCGAAGTTCTGAGCGGGGGCATCATAGTGCTGTAGCGCAGAAACGTAGTCATCATAGTTCGACGCACGGTTCAGTTGCAGGAATGCCACGAGCTCCTGCGAGGCACCATAACCCGTCCAGTGCAGCGCCGCCCCGGGTGGGAAACGTCTGCTGCTCGACTCTTCCCGTAGACCAGAAGGCACGGGGCCATACTCGGTGAGACGGGTCGAGTCGATCACCGGCTCTGCATCACGGACCATGATCGTGTCGACTCGCCACCTGGTCGGTAGCCACTCCTCGCCGTGCAAGTAACTTGTGCAACTGCTATCCTCGAATTCGATCTCGATCAAATCGAGCACATCAGTTTCGGCATTAGTCAAGCCCCAGGCGATCCGCTCATTAAACCCGATAACGATCCCTGGCGCACCCGGCATGGTCACACCATAGACATTGACTGTCGGTGAGTGGAGCTGCAGCTCATACCAGACCGAAGGCAGCGTCAGGCTCAGATGGGGATCATTGCAGAGGATCGGCGCTCCCGAGGCGGTCCGGTTGCCTGAAACCGCCCAATTGTTGCTGCCCAGCGCAATATCTTCATCGCTTAGAGCTTGCTGTCTCGGCGGACTCCAACCAAGTGCGCCATGCGATGCTCCAGAGCCTCCGGCAGAAAACTGCGGCCCCTCGAACGGCCACTTCGTCCCCGGTGGGATAATCGGCTCGGTGTATGGGGGATGCACCGGATAGAGCTTGTCGACATCCCCCTCACCAAGCAACTCGCGGGCTCGTGTCAGATTCAGTTCGCTCAGGTTGTAAGTTGTCAGATCCCAGGCCATCTGTTTCAGCAGCAGCGCCGACCGTAACGGCGCCCAGAACTCCGGCCGGTAATCAACCAGCTTGTACTCGAGCGGCAGGTCAGCGTAATCGAGTGCTGCGATATAGGCGTTGACGCCGGAGGTATAGGCCTCCACGACTGGCCCGGTGCTTTCGGCCTGTTCGATGGCGCCGGCGGTGATTGCTGCCGCGTCGGGCACGCCGATACGCCGCTGATAGCGATCATGCTCCACGAGCGACGGACCAAGCACTTCCGCCAACCGTCCCGCAGCAGCGAGTACCTGAATCTCCATTTGCCAGAGCCGGTCACGTGCAGTCAGATAGCCCTGGGCGAGATAAAGATCATGATCGTTCGCCGCGAAAATATGCGGTACCCGACGGTCATCCCAGACAACAGTGACTTCACCTTGAAGCCCGGGCAAAGTCAAGGTTTTCGGTGGTTGTGGATCTTCACCATTCTGCAGGTAACCTGAAAATGGATTGAGGAATGCCCCCAACGGCGGCAGCGGCGCGATACGGCCCTGCAGCGCCCAGAACAGCGCCAGACTCAGCAAGAGAACGACAATCGCACGAAAAATCCGCACCCGCGGCAACTCCTCTGCTCGAACGACAAGCTGACCGAATCTAATCGGCTAGAAATAAATATGCAATCAGAGAAATGAAGAGGCAGGAGTCTCAAGACTCCTGCCTGACGATTTTCGGTGGAATCATCGGGAGCGCAGGGCTCCCGACCTACGGAATCCTAATGGAACTCATCCCATTCAATGAAGCCTTCCGGCACATCGGTCATGGCATTGACAATCAACTCCACCAGCCCGCCATACTGAATATGCACTCGCTCCCAGGCATCGTAGAAGTTCAGCATATCTCTGATCTGACCCTTGCAGTTACTGCAAGGTGCGCAGAGATACTTGTTCACCTTTGGATCGAGCTCTTCATGGGTGAACGCGTTGAGAATCTGAGTGAATTTCTTGCGGCCCGAAATCAGATTACGCCAGCTCGGGAAGTTGTTGGACTGCATGATCGCAAAGCCGCTGCCGCCGCCACAACAGTAGTTGTGGACACCATGCGGGGTCATTTCGCGGAACTGCGGACAGATCTTCTTGATCACATTGCGCTGCGGCTGGATGATCCCCATCGAGCGAGTAATGTTACAGGGATCGTGCATGGTCACCGGAAACTGATTGCGCTCCGGATCGACCTTAACCTTGCCGTTAATAACAATGTCTTCCAGGGTCACCATGCATGACTCACGCGGGATATTCGCTTCACCCAGCCAGACCCGGTCGCCAATCGCCATCGCAGCTTTGTGGGCATGACCGCATTCGCCCATCACCACTTTCTTGACACCCAGCTTCCGGGCAATCTCCGCATGGGTCAAGGTTACCCGCGCCAACTGGACATCGTCGTAGAAGAGTCCATAGTTGACGGAGTCATAACCGACGAGATCGCTCGACAGGGTCCAACTGATCCCGGCGGCCTCGAAAATGATCGCGAAGGCCTCGATATTCTCCGGCCAGGAGAGAAACTCGCCGGCATTGTGAATCAGCATAATATCCGCGCCGGCTTTATCGAAAGGTATCTTGATCGTCAGTCCGGTCCGGTCGGTGATATCCTCTTCCATGAACTCGAATAGGTCCATCAGCGCGGTCGGACTAATTCCGGTCGAGGAGCCGGTCTGGAGCTGTTTGATCGTGCCTTCCTCATGCAGTTCGGGCGGATGAATACCCATCTCCTGGCTGAAAAGCTTTCTGATCTCGCGCGAGAGGAGACCATTGTCGACCCCCATCGGGCAGGTCTGTGCGCAGCGCCGGCATAGGGTGCAGCGATAGGAAAGCTGCGCCAGGCGCGAGATTGTCTCCCAATTGAGGTCGATATCGGCGCCGGTGAATTTTGCCGCCAGCTTGCCGCCCGGCTTGAGGTACTTGTTGACGATCCGGCGCAGAATATCGGAACGGAACAAGGGGCGATAGATCTCGGCGTGGCCGCTCATCTCATACATTGGGCAGGCTTCCGAGCAAGTGTTGCACTTGACGCAGTTATCCATCGACAGCATCAACGGCTTGAGGAAGGTCCAGTTATTTTCCTTCGAGAACAGCTTGTGCAAACCCGTCAAGAACTTGGCGACCAACTCCGCTTCCTCTTCCTTGCTCTTGGGCCTGGAAATCGGCGGATTGAGCACGCCATCGAGGCTGACATCTTTTTCCGCGCGCTTTTCAGGTTTGATCTCCGGCAGAGGTTCATCGACCCAATCCTCATAGGGATATGGCAGCTTGGGGAGATCGCCGACATCGAGATTGAAAAGCTGGTCAGACGGCTTGCTGATGTCCTTAATCTTGATGTTGTTCTTACTCATGCTTCGCCTCCTTGACCACTTCCGTCCAGGGCTGTCCGGTCTGTATGTGTGGCGCGCTCCAGCCGACTTTCTGTTTCAGTAATTCGACAATGTGTTTCTCAATCTCACTGCCGCGTTCATTGCGCTGATCATTCCAGCGAATCGAATGATAGAGGAAGTACTTTGCGACGAAGTGTGACATCCGCGACAGCGGTATGTAGAGAATCAAAAGCGATACCAGCGCGATTTCAAATACGAGTAGCCCGCTGCCTAGCTCGATTGGTGTGAAGCTGATCAGTGACTGCACATAGCCGCGCAGTAGCGCGAATCCGCTGTCGGCCGAGATCTGCGCGACCAAGGCCACCGTGACGGCGACCGCGACAAATAGCAAATTGGTGTAGTCCGCCGGCGAATTGTAGCCTCGTTGGGCACGATTGGAAAGCCGCCAGAAGAACAATCCCAGCGCTCCTAAACCGGCCAGGACCAGGCCGAGATAGCCGCAGACAACCGTTAAGATCTGAACCAGACCGCTCAGCATGTTGGTGCCCAAACCAACTCCGACGCCGGCCGACTGCAGAATCGCGCCGACCAGGAGCATGATCAGCCAACCGATGCTGAAATACATGCCGAGATGAAATGGGAATGAAGAAATCCAGACTTTCTTGTTGTGATGGAAGACTCCTTTGAGCAGGAGTATCTCAGACATCATCTCGCGCAACTCGCGCAGTCTGTCCTGCTCAGGTTTCTTCTGCCACCAATTGAACTCTTCCAG
>JBDRQZ010000447.1:0-10455 GCA_043826025.1 bacterium
GTCCCCCGGATCGGGTCCGGGGTCCTCGCGATGACAGCGTGCAGGCGCGCTGGCTCTGCACGGGACTTTTTCAACAAGCCCCTTGGTCCGGATTTCAGACGGGGTGGCCGCGACCTTCGATCGCGGTTGCGTGGCCCGGACGTTCCTCCGGGTTTCTTGGAGAGTATGACCTCCGCAGAAAGGTGATTGACAAATCTGCCGCCGAGCTTATACTGAAGTATCTAACATTGGCTCGGACCTGGGGGAGACTGCCGGGGATATCTCTCCCTGGAGGGAAATTATGCGGCACCTGATTGCAGTCCTGACGCTGCTGGCGAGCGCACCGTTGTGTCTAGCAGCTACGATCCACGTTCCCGCTGATCAGCCGACGATTCAGGCAGGGATTGATGCTGCGATAGATGGAGATACCGTGCTGGTGCATCCAGGCACCTACGTGGAGAATATCTACTTCGAGGGGAAGCGCATACTTGTCCTGGGCCGCTACGGCGCAGACAGCACAACCATTCAAGCTGCCGATTCGGAACTTCCTGCTGTTTCCCTGGACTTGGGCGAACCGAAGGGCACAACGCTCTCCGGTTTCACGATTACAGGTTGTGAGACGGCCGCAGTCAGGTGTGAGTACTCATCGCCCACTATCACACAAAACATAGTAACCGGGAACACAAACTTCGGCCCGGGCGGAACAGGCATCTCCCTGTCGGCGACCAACGGTTCGTTGATTGAGGGGAACATCATTCACGGAAACTGGACAGAAGAATTTGGAGCTGCCATCATTGCAGAGGCGGGAATAGATGATTCGATCTGCCACAACGTGATTCATGACAATGGAGGCGTAAGTGACATCCAGATCAACGGATGGCCCACAGATGTTAAGGTCTTCAACAATACTATCGCCAACTCATGTGAAATGGGCATCTATACAATCACCTTTGGATCAGTTTCCGTCAGGAATAATATTATCTGCGCGGCGACTCAATACGGTGTTCGCGCCTACTATGCGGAACCAATGGCGGAATACAATTGTACTTTCGCAAACGGCACCGATTATAACTTCGAACCCGGCATAGGAAACCTCTTTGAAGCCCCAAGGTTCGTTGACACCTCCAATGGTGACTTTCATCTCTTGTACGACTCGCCTTGCATCAACGCGGCTGACCCAAACCCCGCTTTTAATGACCCGGATGGAACGCCCGGCGACATCGGTGCAATTCCCTTCCTTGATACTCTTCCGCTGCCGGCAAAGCTCAATTACGGTGCTCAATCACTGGACTTCATAGTTTACACATTGGAGCCCGAAATCTTCTGGAGCTTTTACGACACTTTGCCGGCAATCAACATGCGCTACGAGATCGAGGTAGGTATAGATACCGATTGGGCCGCGGCGGAGATGTGGGAGACCGGTCCCGTTGACTCGGCCGACACCAGTGTTGTCTATGCCGGATCACCATTAGAGAATCTCTCAGAATACTGGATTAGGGTCAGAGTCGATGGAGGGCGTGGTTGGGGCACATGGCTTTCCAGGCGACTCTACACAACAATTGGCCATACATTGATCGTGCCGCCTGACATCATGAGCATCCAAGAGGTGATCGAAGTCGCTCAGCCGGGTGACACCGTGTTGGTGTTGCCGGGTATCTATGAAGACAACATCAACTTCATGGGCAAGGGCATCGTGTTGACTTCAACTTCCGCTAGCGCCCCGGCTGTCATAGAGCCGGCCGATGTTTTGCAGCCAATCGTCTCCTTTGTCAGCGGAGAGGACTCTACCAGTGTGATGGATGGTATATGGCTGCGCAACACTGTCAATCAGCGGGGAGTTTATTGCAGCGAATCGAGCCCCGTCATACAGAATTGCAGGATCAGCGGCTGCCACTACGTACTGGACGGAGCAGGAGTCTTCCTGGAGAATTCTTCGGCCAAACTAATCGATAACCACATATTCGATAACTATGCGTCGAAATCAGGTGGCGGCGTAGGGGTCATTGGCAACACCGGTGACATTCCGGAGATCAGAGGCAACACATTCTATGACAACCATGCCGGTCATGGCGCTGCAATTGGCTGCCCGGGTCTGAGGGGAGGGGGTGTGATCGAGTACAACGTCTTCTTTGACAACTTGGCATCAGACGGCGGCAATGGCACTGTGTACATAGTTGGTAGCGGCGTTCTTGTAGTGAACAATACCGTCTCTGATAACAACTCAGGAGTCAACATTGTGGATGGATCCGAATGCGACCTCAGAAACAACATTGTCGTCAACAATCTAGGGGTTGGCGTCATACCAGCGGGAGCAACGTTTGACTATAACGATGTTTGGAACAACGGCTGGGCAAATGATGGCGGAGTCCATGGAACTTCTCTCGATCCCGAATTCTATAGTAGCTCATTGCGAGACTACCGGCTCCGTCCGAATTCGCCCTGCATCGATGCGGGCGATCCAGATGATCAGTATAATGACCCGGATGGAAGCCGGAACGACATGGGGGCACTATGCTTTGAGCTAGCTTGTGGAGATGTCGATCGCAGCAGTTTTGTGAATATCAGCGACGCGGTTTTCATCATCGATTTCATCTTCAATAATGGGCCTTCGCCGGATCCGCTGGAAGCTGCAGACGTTGACCTAAATGGCGTAGCAGATATCACCGACGCAGTTTACTTAATTCAGTACATCTTCTCGGGTGGGCCGCCACCATGTGAACCATAAGACGGCCCGTGGCCCGGATCAACCCGGCCCTCGCGACGCCCGCAGATCGTTTCCACCCCATTCTGGCTCCCTCTGGGCCTATCTCCCTGATAACTAACGACTTAAATGTCGCAACGGTCGTTTAGAATGCGTCACTTGAAGCTTCAAATGCGGCGTTTCAAGCTTCAAAAGCCTCATTCCAGGCTTCAAATGGCTCATTTGAAGCTTCATCTGCGGCATATTAAGCTTACTTAGCGGCTAATCAAGCTTCCTCAGCCACAGATCAAGCTTCACAAACGACATCTGAAGCTTCATATGCCACAGACTAAGCTTACTTCGTGACAATCTAAGCTTACAATCCGGCGCGGCAAGCGGGAAATCGGTGGGTGGGGCATCGATGTGGGCGGCACATGCCCACGCTTGTCCCGGACCTGTTCCGGGATGTGCCCCAGGGCTGGGAAGGAGGGGCAGACGTGGAAAGGCTGTCCCGCAAGATCGTTTCGCCTGGTCCTGCGGACGATGCAATCGTCCGTGTGACCTGGCGATTCCCGACAATTTGTTGTCATACAATCTTCACATTGTCCGGCAGTTCACACCTCCCGCCGCCGGCGGGATGCAGGAACTGCCGAAACGAGCGCTTGTGAGAACGTCCGGGCCACGCAATCGGCAGATGAGGGTATCTGCCGGGCACTTGGTGCGACATCTGCCGCGCACAAAACAGCCAGATTGCGATTGACAGCGCCGGACTCCACGGCTAAGCTGAGATCAACTAAGTCAAGGACGCTATGTCTGAGAAATCTGTGGGCGGCAACGATATCTTTCTCACTGCGGCTAAGTCGCGGCTGGATCAGTATTTTTTCGAGCGCGATCTCGATGGCGGGTCGACTCTGGCTCTGCCGGAACTCTATGCCCGACTATTTGAGCTGCGCTTTCCCGCGCTCATCGACCGCGCCACTCAGGGATTCACACCCGACCGCGAGCAACCACACTTGCATTATGTTGTGCTCCCGGCTCTGACTGAGCGAGAGCGCGAGGAGATTGACTCATTTATCGGCGATTTCAGTCGCTACCTGCTGCTGGGGCTTGGCCGTCACCTCGCGGAACGGTTTTGCGCTGAGCTGGATTTTTGCCTGGCGCTCGACTTCAACTTCACTCTGGAACCGGGCGCGCGCAGCGAGATCGGCGAGCTGCTCTATCGCGCCAAGTACAAACGCCGCCGGCTGGCGCGGCGCCGGCTGGTGAATCAGCTACTGCCGGCATTTCGGCGGCTGCCATTTCGGTCGCCGCCGGCCGGTGTTGTTCTGAGTTCACCACCGATTCCGCAAACCAAGAATTTCGATTTGCCCTACCTGCTGGCCAAATCGCTCACCCGTCGGTTGCTGAAATCGGGAGAACAGGTTGAGCAAGTCATCGCCAGGCTGCGTCTCCCCAAACCTTCAATGAAAGATTCGCGTTTCCAGCACAAACTTGATTTCTGGGAGAAGGTGATGCAGCCGCAACATGTTGAGCTAAGCGGCACCCCCCAAGGTCGCACTGTCTGCGTCGTCGACGATCTCTACAAATCGGGCTGCACGCTTTGGTCTTATGCGCGGCTGCTCAAACAACTGGGCGCCGACCAAGTGCTGGGTTTGGTCGCGGTCAAATCTATCAGTGATGGGGTGACACCATGAATCGCGATCTTGCCTTACTTAAGTTGCAGGCGGCGCCCGGTATCGGACCGCGGACACTTTACGATCTGCTGACGCGACTCGGTGAGGAGAATTGCGATCTGGTAGAATTCGTGCAACTGCCGCGTGAGGAGTTGGTCAACAATTATGCCCTCGGCGAATATGCCGCTGATTATCTTGCTGCCGACGATGATTTACTTGAGCAGACCTATTTGCAGTTGCAGTTCCGCGAGATCGGGGTTATGGCGCTGGGCGATGCTGCCTACCCGCAGAAGCTGCAACGCGCACTCGAACGCGCCGCACCACCACTGCTTTTTGTCTGGGGCAATCGCGAGCTACTGAAAAGACCGCTGGTTGCGATCTGTGGGGCGCGTGAGGCCTCCGCCGTCAGTACGACTACTGCCCACCAGTCAGCAACCCAGCTCGCCCAAAGTCAGATTGTGGTCTTAAGCGGGAATGCCAAAGGTATCGACACCGCTGCGCACGGAGGAGCTTTGAGTGGCGGGGGAGCGACAATTGTGGTTACGCCGCTGGGAATCCTCAACTTCCAGTATCGCACCGAGTACGGCAGCCTTGCGGATGAGCACAACACTTTGGTCATCTCGGAATTCCCGCCCCGTCTCACCTGGCAGGCCCACAACGCGATGATCCGCAACCGTACAATTGCCGCGCTTTGCGACGCGATGATCGTTTTCGAGGCCGGTTTGACCGGTGGCACATTGGAAGCCGGCAAGACGGCGCTGGCTCAGGGCAAGCCGCTGTTTGTCGCAGACTTCGTAACCGAATCTGATACGGCCCCGGGCAATCGCAAGCTGGTCGGCGGCGGCGGGCAGTTGCTCAGTTTCGATCCAGATGGCACTCCGGATCTGGAGCCGATCCTTGCGGTGCTCGCTGAGCAAGCATAGGCGGAATTCTTTCGGGTTGACGAACCGCTGCCGCCAGACTTAAATGAGAGCTGGCAGCTTTGTGTATGGCTCAGACTTTCGGTCAAGGTGGAATGCCGGGTATGGATGAGCAGTTGCAGTTCGTCATGCTGATTATCAGTCGGCTCGATTCAATCAAGGTCCCCTATATGCTCACGGGCTCGATGGCTATGGCATTTTACTCCTCGCCACGTATGACTCGCGACGTCGATTTGGTCGTTGAACTTAACCGGCTCGCTGTCGATCGACTTGTCGAGCTCTTTGCCGGAGATTGTTACATTGAGACTGAAAGTGTCAGACAAGCCGTGGAGACTCACTCGATGTTCAACGTGATTCACCGCGAGTGGGCACTCAAAGCTGATTTTGTTGTCCGGAAGGCGAGTGAATACCGCGCCGTGGAGTTTGCCCGGAGACAACTGCTGGAGTTCGAGGGTAACGAGGTTTGGGTCGTCGCTGTGGAGGACCTGATTCTGTCAAAGCTTGTTTGGTCGAAAACTTCGCATTCCGCGCTGCAGTCGCGGGATGTACGTCAACTGCTGTCGTCGGAGATCGCACTGGATCGCGAGTACCTCAGGAAGTGGGCGCAGGCGCTGAAAGTTGAGCGTCTGCTGGAAGAGGCAATGCGTGATGTCTGACACACCTCCACATATCGAAAAACTCTACCGCGAGATGCTGATGTCCCGCTCGGCGGGGGAGCGACTCAGGATGGCCTGCCGCATGTTCGACACTGCGCGCACCCTGATGGCTGCGGGTATCCGTCAACGCAATCCCGACATCGATGAAATCGGCCTGCGCACCGAACTCTTCCGCCAGATGTACCGGCAGGACTTCACCGAGGAAGAACTCAACAAGATCATCAGTCAGATGCCCAATATGCGGCTGGAATCTACCGGATAGGTCTGCTCTCGTGTGGTAGATGCGGACCTCTGCCGGCCACAATCATCTCAATAGGAATCTGCCGGGCAAGGCCAACCGGTAGAGGAACTTCAGAATCGTCGCAACTATCAGGCTGGTCACCACAGGAAATATGCAGTTGGCATTGCCTGAAACTGAGGCTATATTTGGACCTAGTGAAGCGTAAACGAACCAGGAAACCGAGTCTTTCACGGAAAAAGCTGCTGATTCTGCTGCTGGGGCTGTTCCTGGCTGCTTTCCTGGTGCGGTTCATCTACCTGAACCAACTTACCTCGATGCCCAGTTTCGACTCTCCTGTCATGGATGAAGGCTACCACTTGAAGACTGCCGAGCAGATCAATTCTGCTGATGGTTTGCCGGATGATCCCTATTTTCGCGCGCCGCTCTATCTCTACTTTCTCGCCAAAATCCTTCTCATTGCGGGCGGCTCTCTCTACTGGGTAAGAATGGTTCAGATCCTGATTGGTTCACTCCTGCCGATTCTGGTTTTCTTCCTGGGCAGACGTTTGTTCGATCCCAAGATCGCCTTGATCTCCGCCGCCATTGCCGTAATCTATCCGACATTTCTCTATTTCGATAATTCTCTCCTGATAACCTCGCTGATGGTCATCCTGACAACCTTGCTTTGTCTGCAGCTCTATCGCACGGAGCAGAAGCCCACCAACCTGAATTTCATTCTCTCCGGTCTGCTTCTGGGGCTTGCCGCTCTGGCCCGGCCGAATGTTCTGCTGTTCGGTCCCGCGTTATTGATCTGGCTCTGGCTCGTGGTGAAATCACGAATCGGTCTCAGGCAGTCTCTGCTAAAATACGCCTTGCTGGCCGGCGCCACCATCCTGGTCATTCTGCCGGTTACGGTCCGCAACTATGCTGTCTCCGGAGACTTTGTTTTGATTGCCTGGCAGGGAGGGTTCAATTTCTACCTGGGGAACAACAAGGACGCCTCCGGCTGGTCCGCCGGCGTCTCTGGTATTGATCGTAGTTGGGAGAGAAGCTTCCAGGAACCGATTGCTATCGCTGAGAAGGCGCGAGGGCACGCTCTGAAAAGATCGGAGGTCTCCGATTACTGGTATGAAAAGACCTTTGATGACATCGGCAGTGATCCGGGCCATTTTCTCGCCTTACTTGGAAAGAAGCTGAGGCTGCTGGTGAATGGCGAGGAGATTCCAAACAATCAGAATATCTACATGGTTCGGGAATTCGTGCCGATTGTGAAGTACCTTATGTTCAAAGACCCTCTTTTTATGCCTTATGGTCTCTTACTGCCTCTGGCGCTTGCCGGGATAGCCCTGACTGCCCGCCAATGGCGCAAGTATCTTTTGCTCTACCTGCTGCTGGGATCATATTCGCTCAGCTTGATACTCTTCTTTGTCTGTGCCCGGTATCGTCAACCGCTAATACCCATCCTGATTTTATTCGCAGTGGCCGCAGTGTCCCAGTTGGCGGGAATCTTTCGCAAAGGCAAGCTATTTCAGGGTCTGCTGGTCATCGCTCTTGTCGGACTGCTCATGGTCGACACAAACAGCTCTCTCCTTGGTGGACGGGACGACTATGCAGAAGCAACCGACCACTATTCGCTTGGGGTTCACTTGCTGCAGAAACAAGATCTGCAGGGGGCCGAACGAGAATTCCTGCAGGCCCTTGATATTTTCCCCGACTATGCGCGCGCCTACGTCGATCTGGGTTGGATCTACCGACGAACAAAGAGCCCGGAAGAGGCGCTCAACTACTACAACCTTGCCTTGCGAGCCGACCCTTCGATCTGGGAAGCCTATCTGAACATCGCCGAAATCCTGAACAAGATGGGTCGATCTGAGGAGGCGCTTAAGGTGTTGGAGAAAGCCCGGGACACCGCGCCGAATAACGAGTTTGTCCGGCTGGAACTGGCGCAGGCCCTGTATGCGCTCGGACAGCAGGATAGAGCCGAAATGGAGATCACCGAGGCAATGCGGATCAATAGAGATAATCCCCGAGTGAAACGTGCCTACGAGATGATCATGAACCAGAAGGCAACCGGAAATGACGTTTCACCGAATTAGTGGAGTGGCAGATGTGATCCTGCTTTCAGGTTTGCAGCGGCGCGGCTGGAGCCCGCCTACCGGTTGAAATTCTTGCTTGGCTTGAAAACTCGGCCTGACGTCCGAGTCACACAGACAGAATCTTTCAGGCTAAGGTTTGATTGCGTGATATAGGTAGCGGGCGACGCAGTGTGAGGCGTACATCTTCATCATGCGCTCAGCCTCGTCAATCCGGCTGGTGCAGAGCTCGAGATTGCCCTCGGCTTCAAAGTCTGATCTGAGTTTTTCCGCGGCCTTTCTCTCATGCTGCCAGAGTCGTGCTTCATGCTCCGAAAAGGCAACAGTCTTGAAACTGAATCCCGCTTTCGACAAAGCCATCGCCAACTCAGTGTTCTCGACTTGCAGCAGCTCCTTCGGCTGATCGGGTCGCAGTAGTTGTGAATGAAAGATACCCAGTTGACCGTGAGGTTTCAGTAGGCGATGCAGGTCGGCCATTGTCTGATCGAGGCTCCCAATGAAATAGAGAGTGTCGATTGCAATGATGGCGTCGAAGCTCTGTTCAGGGAAGTGCAGCTTGTCGATATCGCCAACCTGATAGCTAAGCCGATCACGTTTGGCCCGGGTCCGCTTCTGCGCCAGCTCGATGGCCTCAGTGGCATAGTCCAGTCCGGTTACCCTGGCGTAAGTAGTGTCTGAGATATATTCGCTGATCTTGCCTGGTCCACAACCCAGGTCGAGCACCTTGCTCTCGGACGTGAGTGCCAGCAGTTCAAGCAGCTTGTCAAGTTGCTCCATGTCGCTCAGATTGTATTGACACAAGTCCTTGCCGTAGACAATCTCGCAAAACCTGCCGTAGGTCGCACTCTTGACACTGCGGACGAGAGTCTGACTAAACTCGGTGCTGAAGTATTCCTTGTCAAGTTTTTCAGCCAGCTCCCAGCCTGACGGAGTCAAGCTGAAAACCTGGTCTTCTCGCTGCAGCAGGTCACGCTTCACCAGTGAGTCGCTCGCACCCTCCCAATCGACCAGCTTCTCATCGAAGAGCCCTGCCCCCATTTTCGCGAGCCGCTCATCCGTTGCGGGACGCTGTCGCCTGCCCAACTCGTAGGCGGTAATCAACAGTTGGCGTTCGGCCTCGGAGAGCGTCTCACTCATTTTGGCAGCGCCGCTGAGAGTTCCGCTCTAGCGCTGTCAGGAATTCCTCCCTGACGGCAATTGGCTTGAACATATCTCGGGCAGGAGAGAATTCCTGCCTGCACAGTGGGTCCGACTTGCGACCGTTCATTTGTAGTAGGGGTTCTCCCCCGAGGTGTGATCGGTGACATCGATCACTTCGGTGACCTCCGGGATCTGCTGGAACACCGAGCGCTCGATCCCGAACTTGAGCGTCATACTCGCGCCACCACAACCCTGGCAGCCGCCACCAAGTTGGATATAGACTTTCGAGCCTTCAACCTTCTCCAACTTCACCCAGCCACCATGCGAGGCGATCCCCGGATTGATTTCTTTCTCGAAGAGCTTCTGAACTTTCTCTTTGATTTCTTCCGGGTCGATCTTGTTGGGGTTCAGTTCCGGCGAGATCAATTTCTTGCCGGAGGCGATACTCTCGCGAATCGCCTGGCCGATTTTCGCAGCCATCGACTTCCAGTCTTCTTCGGTGTCTTTGGCCACCATCAGGAAATTCTCGGTGACATAGGCGGCATCGACACCCTTGATCGCAAACAGCGCTTCCAGGAGCGGCGACCCGGTCGCGGCTTTGGCATTGGCGCAGTTGAATGAGCCATTCTCATAGAGCGGTTGATCGACCGTGAAACGGCAGACGGAACCATCGCTGGAGGGTTGCGCCTCGATCCTGATCTGTTTTAGTTCCTTACTCATAGCAACCTCCCCGGTTGTCAAACTTCAAACGATTCCGGGCCACTGGTGGTCTGTTTGTTTTGCTGCGCCGCGGCCATCGCCCGCAGTCGATCATAACGGTAGATGCCGGTGTCATGATGATCGGAGAACTCGAACACCAGCGCGTAACGGCCTACTTTATCATATCGGTTGATCTTGATATCAAGCGGCACCTTTTTCACATCGAGCACTCGCTTGCCGCTGTCCTCATCGATACAGGCGGCGCAGGGGCAATTGACGCGTAAATCATAAGCCGTGAACCGACCCTCAAGCCCATCCGACCAGGCCACCATCACATCGCCGTTGTTGGCCATTCCCACCTGCTGAGGTTCGAGCGCCGCATCGGCAGCGGCTCC
>JBDRQZ010000448.1:0-7156 GCA_043826025.1 bacterium
GCCGATCCAGATAGCCGAGATCGCCGGTCTGCAACCAGCCGGATTGGATTGTCTCGCGGGTCGCCGCTTCATTCTCATAATAACCGAGCATGACGTTGCCGCCGCGCACAACGATCTCGCCGATTCCTTCATTGTTGGGCCTGACAATTTTCGCTTCGATGCCCGGCAGCGGCGGTCCGACCGAGGCGAAGACATTCGCCGCAAGCGGACTTACGGAAATCACCGGCGACGTCTCCGTTAGTCCATAACCCTGCACCAGCGTGATGCCGAGTTCGTTGAAAAACCGGTTGATCTCCGGACCGAGCGCAGCCCCGCCGGAGACCAGCACCCGCAGCGAATCAAGCCCGGCGCGACGACGCAGCGGCCGCAGCAGCTTGCCGCCCAAGTCAAGCCCCAGCGGCTGTGTAAGCCGTCCCAGGCGGCGACAAAACGCGACATAGGCGCGCGATGCGGCCGGGGCTTCGGCCAGGCGTTTTTTCATGCGAAGATACATCTTTTCGAGAAGCAGCGGCACGCCACACATTAGGGTGATCTTGAATTCCTTAATATCGCTCGCGATTGCCGTTGAATTTAGCGCCGCTGCATGCACGATCGACGCGCCACAAGAAAGCGGATAAAGAAACCCTGCGGTGGCCTCGAAGGTGTGATGGGCAGGCAGGACAGAGAGAAAGCGATCCTCCTTGAAGACCGGCAGCCGGGGCTTGACCGATTCAAGATTTGCCAGGATGTTTCGCTGCGAGAGCATGACGCCTTTCGAATTGCCGGAAGTACCTGAGGTGAAGAGCAAGACCGCCGGTTCTCGCTCCTGCGGTACATGCGGTTCAAAGCTGTTGCCCTCGCCGATGCGCTCCAGACGCGCCAGGTTCAGCAGGTCGTCATGGTCGGCATCGAGCGCCACCAGTTGCGGATGCGGCGGCGTCAGCGCAGCCAAATCGCGCAGGTCGCCAAGAGATTCCCGGGTACAGAACAGGTGCTCAACCTGTGCGTGCGAGATGATACTGCGCAGCTCGAGGTACTTCAGTTGCCGATCCAGCGGGACAATGACACCCCCTACTGCCAGAACCGCGAGATAAGCGATACACCACTCCGGGCTGTTGGCGGCATAGATGCCAACCCGGGTGCCCGGCTGCACGCCCAGTTCCTTTAAACCGACGGCCGCGTTGAGCAGGCGCGCCGCCAGGTCGCGGAAAGTGAGTTGTGCCCCCGGCGCACTGCCCCGTAGCCAGAAGGCGGGTCGATATGGATACTCTGCCGCCTGGGAGAGAATCATCTGCGGAATCGAATTGTAACTCATCGGTTTGATGATAACTCGGAGTCCACAACTACAAAAGAGTAATTTTGTCCACAAAAAAAAGGACCTCCCCGGATGGAGGCCCTTTGCAGACAGGAATTGGAGTCTGACTTGCTTAATCAGGGTATTTGATATCGATCTTCTGAGCGAAGCTGACCTGTCCGCGCGGGTCGGTGTCGCCCACCGTAATCAGGGCCGAGCCAACTGCCGGTGGCGCCTGGAACCAGAGGAAGATCTCGCCATACTTGTCGGTAACAAAGCTCTCACCGCTGATCGTGCCGACCGTCGTGATCACGTCTAATTCATGACCACCCAGCGGATTGCCGGCGCGATCCTTGATACTGATCGTGAAGGGCACGGTCATTCCCGGTTCGATCTCAGTCTGAATGTCGATCACCGAATTCTTATAGTAGGTCTCACCGGTCAGGAATGCGGTCTGGAACATGGCGTCCGGACCACCCATCCCACCGACAACGACTCTCACTACCGAGACGACGCCGATGCCATCATCGGGATGCACCGGCGAGTAATCCCTCTCCAGTGTCTCGGAGGTGTACTCGGTTTCAAAGATCGACAGGACGCAGCCGTCCACGATACCGCCACCGGCAATCGTGCCGAAATCGGCGTCGAACTCAACGGCGGTACCGTTCACCATCCAGTTCTGGTTCAGGTCTCGGGCCTCGATATAGACGATGCCCTTGTCGACACCGTCAGCCATCAGAGACGGCGGTGAAGACAGGATGTTGACCCACTGAGCCGGACCCGAACTGAAGAAAGCGACTGTATCACAGAGCTGGCCGTGCTCGCCGCCGTCCGTGCAGGCATACACGTAGACGATGCCATCATTGCGAGGATTGCCAGAGAACCAGACACTGTTGGCTATGCCCTTCGGAGTGCCTTCCCCGGTCAGCGAGTGGGCAATAACGAAGCCTTCCTCGGTCGAGAACCAGATGACCGTGGAGTCTGGCACCGGATTGCCCCAGATGTCGCTGACATTGGCGCCAATGCCGTTCTGGACGTTAACATAATCCCAGGAGCGCTGGTTACACTGCTCGGCGCCCACGGAGATATTTGCAGCCGGACCGGCGTTAATGACGATCTGGGTGACCGCCGAAACAATCGAGCCCGACTCTGCCCGCATCTTAATCGTCCCCGAGATCGTGCCGGAGTAGAGCGTTACGGATGCCTGACCGTTTTGATTGGTGCTCACGGTTACCGGTCCGTATCCTTCATTCTGGATCTTCTCGCCACCCCCCGGACCGGCGGCAATCGTGAAGCTGATATCGACGCCGTCAGGGACGCGATTACCATGCTCGTCAAAAGCGGTCGCCGTTATTTCCGTCCACTCGATACCGCCGACACCACGCACCCGCAAGTCCTCAAACTCATGCGTCAGCGTGATATTGGCGACAGTCGTGCTCGGGTTGAGCTTGACTGAAGCCTCGGCAAAGTCGACGACCTCACCCTCAATCACAGTCGCGCGGATGTAGACAGTGGTCGCCTGATTGCCGGCGATATAGCTTACGGTGGCGCTACCGCCGGAGGTGGTGGCCGTCGACGGAATCGTGCCAATCGGGTCCCAGGAATGGTTGGCGTTGCCGTCGAAGATCAGACTATCGACATTGTTGGACCAGTAGCCATCCTGGTTGCGATCCTCAAAGCGTTCACCGGCGGTCAGATAGATGATCGTGCCATCCTCAACCGGAGCACCCTCGGAGTCGACCGCCGAGATACTGACGGTCGCCTGGTCGGTGCCATTCGCGATGAGAATCTGCGGCACCACCTGGACCGAAACCAGCCCCTGCGAACTGGAATTGCTCATGATGTCGATTACATAAGTCTTACTCGACTGCCCGGTAGTGGCGCTTAAGGTCGCCCGACCCGAGGCGGTCGCAGTAAATGTCGTGGTCACCACGCCATCGGCATCGGAGGTGTCGCTGGCGGGTGAAAAATAACCAAGTGAACTGGGGCTAACGCTGAACGCGACGGTCTGCCCTGAAAGGGCGAAGCCGTCGCTGTCGACGACCCCCACTTCGACGGTCACGCTGTTGCCCACAGTTTCGGTGCCAATCGAAAAGACGCTCAGATACGAGATCTGACCATTGCCACCGCTGGAGAGCATATCATCCCCGCAGCCACCGACTAGGAGCAGTGTCATGATGCCCAGAATACCGAGGGCTGCAGGGAGCTTCGATCTAGTAAGCAACTTCTGTCGCATAACTTCTACCTACCTTCCCTTGCAGTCCTAATTGCCATCTTGGCCCGGCTTCGGGCTCATGGTCGCCAGATTTTCATCGACGATCGTCGGGGTCACGAAGATCAGCAGGTCGCGATTCTCGACTCGCTTCCGACTGTAGCTGAACAGATAGCCCAGCCCCGGAATGTCCTTGAGAATCGGAATCCCGGTTCTGCTGTTGGTGACATCCTGGGTGGTCAGGCCGCCGATTACCGCCGTCTGACCATTTTCCACCAGCACCGAGGTTTCGGCATTACTGGTATTAATGATGATGCCGTTGGCATCGAACTCGTAAGTGCTGCGCTCCGGCGCCAGGCTCATGAGAATGCGATTCTCGCTGGTGATATGGGGCGTCACGCGGAGCAAGGTGCCGATCTCTTCAAAAGTGATCACCACGTTGCCCGACTGATCGAACTCTTTGATTGGAATTCGCTGTCCCATCTGGATCCGGGCTTCCTTGTTGTCGACCGTCGTCACCTCCGGATGCGCGATAATCTTGCCGTCGCCGTTGGCGATCAACGCCGAGATCGAGGCTTCCAGATTCCAGCCATCCTGAATCGTGCTAAACAGGAAGTTGCCGGCCGGGTCCGCGATGCGGTCCAGGCTCTGCGATGTGGTATGGCTGTATTCGGTCCCATCGGCCTTGCGCTTCAAGCCGTTAACCGTCCAGTCGATACCGAACTCCTCGAGGGCTGAGGTCGAAACTTCAACCATCTTCGCCGAGATTTTGATCTGCTTGGTCGGCTTGTCAAGACTGCCAACCAGCGTCTCGATCCTAGCGATGTTAGTTGGAATGTCGCGCGCCACCACTGAGTTGGTGCGCTCATCGATTTCGACCTTGCCGCGCGGGGAAAGCAGCGGCTCGATCGTACTCGCGAGGTCCACGGCGTGGGCGTTGTCGATTTTGATCACCGCGGTCTGCAACTCGACCAACTGCTCCTGCTCATGCTTGTGTTTCTCAAGCGTTGAGACCTCTTCAAGGAAGTTGCGGGTGGGCAACACGCGGATATAGTCATCCTCGGCAACCGGGGTCAGGTAATAGGTCTTGCAGAGAATGTCGAGCGCATCGCGCCAGTTGACATCCTTCAAGCTCAACGTGACATTACCTTCCACCTCGGGTGCGACGACGATGTTTGCCTGACCGTAGTCTGCCAGGAAGCCGATTACCTTGCGGATTTCGGCATTCTGAAAATTGAGATGCTTAATCGGCGCCGAGGGATCATCCTGTGCGACTGTCGTTGAAAACGTCAGCAGCAGGACCGCGGCTACCAGCAGAGCATCTATCCAGGCTTGTCGCTTCATAGCGTACCTCACTCCTCTATCTGCGCTAGATATCATCTTCCAGTTGAACTGCGACCTGGCGACTCCAGCCATATTGACGAATCTGGAACACCACATGGTCTTCATGGATCGAAGCCAGGAAACCGTTACGGACCCGGGCTCCCGTCTCCATGATGTATGCGTAGCCGCTGTAATCCTCAAACAAGGCGCGGCTGTTTTCATCTTCCTGCAGCACCCCGACCAGTCGCAGCGTCGCGACATCGGGCAGCTCGGACTTGTCGGTCATCTCGTTTGCCAGATCAACCAGGGGTGAGAACGGATCGCGCTGGCCGCTGACGGCGTAGACGACGACTTCTCGCTCCGGGATGAATTCGTCATAGAAGCGAGGGGCGTTATCCTGGTTCTGCTCGGCTTCCAGGCGATTCTGCTCGTGCTGCACCGCAAGCCGAGCCTCATCATCGTCATCGGCGACGAAAGAAATGCCCTGTTTGTATTTCAGGCGGATGCGTTCGACCTTGTCGAGCACCGGCTTTTCCTCGGGTGTCGAAGCGGTCAGCGCGCCTGACTCATCGAAAGTCCCGCCCTGCACCCGCGCGGCGTATTTCTCGCGAATCGACTCCGCCGAACTCGGATTCGTGTTCTCCTGTGCCAGTTGCGGCTTGGAGCTCACCTTAGTTTCAGGCAACGCTGTCTTCTGTGATTTCGGTTCCGGCACAACTCCGCTTTCCAGCGGCTTGCTCTCCGGGACCACCAGCGGCGTCGGCGGCGTCAGATTCGCGCTGTCGACCTGCCTTGTCGGAGTCGTGCTAGTCTTCTTGACCTCCGGTTCCGGCCCGGATTGCTTGAGCTGTGAGGGGTCGGTACCCTTGTCTACCAGCAGATCAGTGAAGGCACTGATATCTTCAGCAAGCTTGGGCGGTTCGCTGACCAGTTGCGGCGGCTTTTCGGCTTCCGTTTTCTTGACCACCGGAGCGTTGGCTTCATTGCCTGGCCGCGCGGCGACCGGCTGCCACTTGTCTTTGTCCTCGACAATCGGCTGCGGCGGTTCAGTTTCCGGGAACTGTAGCTGCGGATTAGTCCCTCCGGCCATGACCGGCCATTCCGGCTCGTTCGGAGCCGCCACCCAGCGTGTGATCTGAGGATCGCCGGGGGTATTGACGAACAGTATCAGATTGTTGTTTTCCTTCTTGACCTTGTAGGTCAGGATGCCCTTGATATCGAGTACCACCCGCACGATTTCGCGGGGTTCGATGGCGAACTGACTCGTGCGAATCTTGCTGATCGAACCTTGCGGCAGTTGCTCGAAATCCCACTGGGGTAAGCGATGCACGGCGTCGAGCACGTCGACCACAATGCGGAAAGGCTTGTTGTCGGTGGCTTCGACAATCTGATGTTCATATTTGAAGTCGCGGTCGCAGGCGATCGTGAACTCCGTAAACTGAGAGTTCTTCTCCAGGAAGAGATTGGTCACCCGCACCGCGGCTGTCGCGTTCAGACCTGTGGCGAGCGCCAGCAGGATGCAGACAAATGCGCACTTTCTCATCGTTACGCTCCCATTCTCTCGCTAAAGTTCAACGCCCTGAAACCGCTCTTCCGGCTTGACATAGTAGGTCGAGAGCAGGAAGTTGGCTTTCAGAGTCTTATTGTCATTCTCGCCGATTTGTCCTGAGCCTTCCTGGTTCACCTCCGAAGCCGACAGACCGCGCATGCGCAGTATTGAGACATTCGTGATGAAGGGGAAATTGGCGACGGAGGCGAGGAATGAACCCAATTCATGGTAGGTGCCGTCGAATTCAATCGCATATTGGGAGACATTGTAGAATGTCTCGCCGCCCCCGCTTGAGGGATCGACCTCGGTGATCAGCGACTGGGTGCCCATCGACGCGGCATGCAATTGCATCAGGAATTCGGGCACCTTGTCCTCTTCCGGCAACAGCTTTTCGATCACATGGTAGCGATCCAGCAACTTGCCGTATTCATTGCGCAAACCAGACAATGATTTGGCTTTCAGTTCGATTGTCTTGAGGTTTGCCATCAGTCGCTCGTAATTCGCCTGGCGCTGATCCAGGGCCTCATCATTCGGTGAGAAGACCTTGGAGTGCCAGAAGTAAACCAGCAGTACGATTACCAGTACTCCCAGTAGGATTTTCTGAATCTGTGGATCTTTTAAGTCCATAGTATCCTCCGGCTTCGCTCATGCGGTCACAAGCGACCTAATAGTCCTCCAGGTGTGCGCTCAGACTGAAATCTTCCTCCGGCAGACCCTCGATCTCTTCGCGGGTTTCGGTGGCTTCCAGATTCAGATCACAGGTGATTTCGAAGCGATAGCCGTCGACCTGATCGCCGGC
>JBDRQZ010000449.1:0-6110 GCA_043826025.1 bacterium
AGTCCGATGAGTGAGAACCTGGCCTATACCGTGACCCAGGGTATCGTCAGCGCCACCGGCCGCTCCAATGTTGGCTTGGCGGACTATGAGGATTTCATCCAGACTGACGCCGCGATCAACCCCGGCAATTCGGGTGGGCCGCTGGTGAATCTCGATGGTCAACTGATCGGCATCAATACCGCGATCGCCAGCCGCAATGGTGGCTTTCAGGGAATCGGCTTTGCCGTGCCGTCCAACATGGCGATGCAGGTGATGAATTCCCTGGTCAGTGAGGGCAAGGTAGTGCGCGGCTGGCTGGGAGTGGCGATTCAGGATGTCAATGAGAACATCGCCGGGGCAATGGGTCTCAACGCTACCTCAGGCGCTCTGGTCGGCGATGTCGTTGCCGGTAGTCCCGCCGCCGAGGCGAAAATGCAGCCCGGCGATGTGATCGTTGCGGTTGATGACTACCAAATCGAAAACGCCGCTCAGTTGCGCAATCGCATCGCGGGTTTCAGACCGGGCACGAAAGTCGAACTGGCAGTGCTGCGCGACGGCCACGAGCGATCGGTTGAGGTGAAGCTGGGCGAGTTGCCGACGACGATTGCGCAGGCTCCGGCTGAGGAAAACCTGGATAAACTGCTGGGGTTCCGGACCAGTAACCTGACACCCGATCTCGCCAACCAGGTCGAGGTGCCGCTCGATGCGTCAGGTGTGGTGGTGACCGCAATTGATCCCCAGAGCAATGCTTATCAGGCCGGACTGCGGGAAGGGGATCTGATTCGCGAACTCAATCGCCAACCGGTCAAGGATGAGTCGGAATTTGTTGCCGACGCCGGAGGGCTGCAATCCAACAGCGATGTGCTGCTGCGGGTGCAGCGGCGGGATGGCACTTTTTACCTGGCATTTCGTGTGCAGGCGTGACCTCACGCCTGAGTAGCGGAAGACAAATAGTAACTTCGCAATAGAGAAGGATGAACGTCATGAAAAAGTCAATCGAAACGGCCGCCGCGGGATCGGCTCAAGGGATCAAGCCGGGGCGGAACGTGGCCAGCAAGCCGCGGATCCTGGTGGCCGAGGATGATGTGGAGATGCGTCGCCTGCTGGTGACTCAACTCCGCCACGCCGGATTCGAGACGGTGGAGTGCGCCGACGGCTTTCAGTTGCTCGATCACCTCGGCAATCCGGTGGTCGATCAGGAATCGGATGACTACGATCTGATCGTCTCCGATATCCGGATGCCGGGAATCACCGGCCTGGAGGTACTCGAAGGAATCCATGAGTCGGATTGGTTCGTGCCGATGATTCTGATCACAGCTTTCGGCAATGATGAGGTGCATCGCCAGGCGCGGAGCCTTGGCGCCGCCGGAATGTTCGACAAACCTTTCGAAATCGACGACCTGATCGATCGCATCCGTGAGATTCTGGTGCTCAATTCCAGCGCCGGAAACAATTGGTCGCTGCGATTTCCTCAGGAAACGGCAGCCACCGAATTTCCGCTGGATATCATTTTCAGCGACATGGAAGTCAGCGACTTTCTCAGAGATGCGGTACATGAGTCTGCCGATCTCCTGGCGCCGCTCAACGATAAGATTCTTTACTGCCGCGTGGTGCTGGTTGGGCCGGACCACCCAGACAGCGGCGGACGGTATCACATTCAGATCATGGTGACCACGACCCGTAAGGTGTTCGTGGTGCGCTCCAATCTGAAAAGTATCGCCGACTACCAGGAGATGCGGGCCGCGATTCCGACCGCTTTTGAAGTCACGGCGGGCAAGATCCATCGGCACTTCTACGGCAAGCAGCGGAATTAGCTTGCGGTCTGAATCGCTCAGACTACTATCCTGGTAAAGAATCGATGGTCGAGTAATCGCCGGATAGTAGAGCCAGATAGGCATGGCAAAAAAGAGCGATAAAAACAAACCAGGCATGATCAGTGACCGCCAGACCCTGAGCTCAGCGCACAGGGCTCTGGCGGACACTGGTCGACACGGCCGCTTTTCGCGGCTGTTGCCTTTTCTGGGGCCGGCCTTTATCGCCAGTGTCGCCTATGTCGATCCCGGCAATTTCGCCACCAATATCGAAGGCGGCGCCAAGTACGGCTATACGCTGCTTTGGGTGATTGTCGCCAGCAACCTGATGGCGATGCTGATTCAGTTGCTTTCCGCGAAGCTCGGGATCGCCACCGGCAAAAATCTGGCGGAGCTCTGCCGCCTGCATTTTCCCCCCTGGGTTGCCAAATCGATGTGGGCATTGATGGAGCTGGTAGCGATGGCCACCGACCTGGCGGAGTTCCTCGGTGCGGCGGTCGGGTTTAACCTGCTCCTGGGGGTGCCGCTGATTGTCGGCGGCATGATCACCGCCGTTGTCACTTTCTTGATTTTAGCGTTAGAACGTTTTGGTTTCCGTCCGCTGGAGGCGGTGATCACGGCAATGGTCGGGGTGATCGCCCTCTGTTATCTGGTGGTGACAATCATCGATCGGCCGGAATGGTCGCAAGTTGCCATCGGCGCTTTCGTGCCCAGTTTTCAGGGGGCGGAGAGCATCATGCTGGCAACCGGCATCCTCGGGGCCACTGTGATGCCGCACGCGATATTTCTGCACTCGGCGCTGACCCAAAGACGCATCGTTGTGCGCAATCCGGTAAAACTGAAACGGCTGTTCCGGTTCCAGATCGGTGATGTGCTGATCGCCATGGGAATTGCCAGCCTGGTAAATATGGCGATGCTGATCATGGCGGCATCGACCTTTCACGCCGAGGGTCTGACCTCAGTGGCCTCCATCGAGGAAGCTTACCGCACCCTGGAGCCGCTTTTGGGCAGCGCCGCCAGTCGACTGTTCGGGCTGGCGCTGGTCGCCGCCGGTCTCTCCTCGGCAACCGTCGGCACCTCGGCCGGACAGATCATCATGCAGGGATTCCTGAAACGCCACATTCCGATCTGGTTGCGGCGCCTGGTGACCATGCTGCCGTCACTGGCGGTAATCATCATTGGACTTGATGCCACCAACACGCTCGTCCTCAGCCAGGTGGTGCTCAGTTTCGGTCTGCCGTTCGCAATCGTGCCTCTGATCCTGTTTACCCGGCGTCATGATCTCATGGGTGTGCTGGTTAACCGGCTGCAAACTACAATCGCCATCACTCTGATTGCGCTGCTCATTATTGCGCTCAATGTCTACCTGTTGTATTCGCTTCTAGGGGGAGGATAGCATGTATAAACGTCTACTTGTGCCGCTGGATGGCTCACCCTTAGCGGAGTCAATACTCCCGGTGGCGGTCTGTCTGGCGAAGTCGCTGAGCGCCACAGTGGCGCTGATCCACATCATCGAAAAGAACGCGCCGCAAGAGGTGCATGGTATGCAGCACCTGCATGATGTCGCCGAGGCGGAGACCTACCTGCAGCGAATCGCCGCCGAATGGTTTGCCGAAGTGGGGGCCACCGAGACGCATGTCCACACTGAGGAAATCGCCGACGTCGCGCGTGGTATTCTGCAGCATGTCGATGAATTCCACTCCGACCTGACTCTAATGTGTACCCATGGGCGCAGCGGCCCGAGGCAGTTTCTCTATGGTTCCATTGCCCAGCAGATCGCGGCGTCGTCGGTGCCGGTGCTGTTTATCCGAGAAAGCACCGGCGACCCGAAAGCCGACTTCGCGTTGCGGAAACTGCTGGTGCCGCTCGACGGCGATCCTGAGCATGAGCAGAGTCTGGAAGTGGCGGTGGAGCTGGCCCGCAAGTGTCACTCCGCGATTCATCTGTTGACCGTGGTCCCCAAACTCAGCCTGGTGTCTGGCGGCTGGACGCAGTCGGTGCGACTCCTGCCCGCCACGACGGAACGCATGTTGAGTATGGAAGCGGCGGAGGCGGAGGAGTACTTGAAGGATCATCAACGGCGAATCGCGAAGATACCGCTTGAGGCGAGAAGTGAAGTTTTGCGGGGTGATCCGGCGGAGGAGACAGTGAAGGTTACGGCGGCTCAGGGGGTCGATCTGCTGGTCCTTGGTACTCATGGCACCATCGGCGCGCAGGCGTTCTGGTCCGGCAGTGTGGCTGCCAAGATCGCGCGCAAGACGGTCGCGCCGGTCCTGCTGGTACCCGCGCTTCCGCGCGCTTAGCAGAGGGAGCGAGTGGAGCAGCACCAGCCCACTCGGTTATAGCATGGCAGAAGGCACTCACAAGCTCGGTTTTTGGGGGGTTGTCGCAATCGGTGTTGGCGGTATGGTCGGCGGCGGGATCTTTGCTGTGCTTGGGCTCTCGGTTCAGTTGGCGCAAGGTGGTGCGCCACTGGCATTCGCTGTCGGCGGCGTGGTCGCGTTGCTGACAGCATATTCCTATAGCAAACTCTCGGTCACGTTCCCAAGTCAGGGCGGTACGGTGGTCTTTCTCGACCGTGCTTTCACACCAAACGTCCTGGTGGGATCGATGAACATTCTCCTCTGGCTTTCCTATATCGTCATGCTGTCGCTCTATGCCTACGCCTTCGGCAGCTATGGCGCAACTTTTGCCACCGCTTCGACTCACCTGCTGGCCAAGCATCTGTTAATCAGCGCCAGCGTGATCTTGATCGCCGGTCTGAATTTGCTGAGCGCCGATCTGATCGGCAAAGCCGAAACCGGGATCGTCGCGCTAAAGATGACGATTCTGCTGCTCTTCATAGCTGTTGGGATTAATCGAATAGACTTCGCCCAAGTCAGCCCCGCTGCCTGGGCCTCACCGCTGCAAATTGTCGCCGGTGGCATGATCATCTTTCTCGCCTATGAAGGTTTCGAGTTGATTGCCAACACTGCGCATGATGTCGACAACCCACGCCGGGTGCTGCCCCGCGCCTTCTTTGTGTCGGTGGTCTCGGTAATTGGTCTCTACATCCTGGTCGCTTTGGTGACCACGGGCACTCTGTCAGTCGAGAAAATCGTCGCTGCCAAAGACTACGCCCTGGCCCTTGCCGCCGAGCCCTCTCTGGGTCGTGCCGGTTTCATCTTGATTGCCTGTGCCGCCCTGCTGTCAACCGGCTCGGCGATCAACGCCACGCTTTACGGAGCTTCGCGCTTGAGTTTCACGATTGCCAAGGAAGGTGAGTTACCGGAGCTGCTGGAAAAGAAGGTCTGGAATCGGCCTGCCGAAGGTCTGCTGATTACCGCTGCCGCGACACTTCTGATCGCCAATACCCTTGATCTCTCCAGTATCTCAACGATGGGCAGTGCCGGATTTCTCTTGATCTTCGCGGCGGTCAACGGCGCCAATCTGAAACTGAGAAAACAAACTGCAAGTAACTTCTGGATACCTCTATTGGGGCTGATTTCGTGTGGTGGCGCGCTCTTGGTGCTTCTGTGGCAGACCTACCGGACGGCGCCCTCAAGGTTGTTGATCCTGGCGCTCATGGCCGGACTGGCGTTTGTGATCGAATGGCTCTACCGCGAATTCAGGCGCGGCGCGGTCCGCCTGAAACGCCCATCTGGTGCAGACTGATTCGCAACGGTCCACCTCAGGAAACGAATAATCCCGCAGGTGCAAACGCTGCCCAACCCCGATTTCTATTGACATTCAGGGAGTGAGAGGTAGATTCTACAACTGTTGCGGCGCAGCGACAGGAGCGGCGCAATCTGCGCGCAGGCGTGGGCATTCGAGGGTATCCTGTCAGGAGATCGACGCGAGATGCCGGGTTCCGTGGTGGACCGGGCCGGTTCGCTGCCGGAGATGGAGCGCTTCAGCGCGCAGCATTACAGGGAGTTGAAGCGCCGTCACATAATCCGCCTTCTCTTCACCTATCTGGCGCCGCTGGTGCTATTGAGCATCTACTTTTTTTACCAATATGATCAGATGGTCTCGGAAAGCCGCCGCCTGCATTTGCGCGCCATCGCCGAGAGTCAGGCCAACACGCTGGACCTGTTTCTGTCAGAGCGTATCGTCAATCTGGCGAATCTGGTAGATGATCCAAAACTCCAGATACCACCGAGTCAGTCGGTCCTGCAGAGTTACTTCGACAAACTGCGGCGCGCCAGCGAGGCCTTTGTCGATATCGGTTTCTTTGATCCCACCGGTGTCCAGGTGCAGTACGCCGGACCCTTTCCCGCGTTGGAAAGTCGCGCCTATGGTGCGGAAGCCTGGTGGCTGGAACTCGCTGCGGATTCGGAC
>JBDRQZ010000450.1:0-4912 GCA_043826025.1 bacterium
AAATAACTTGTAGCTGAGTCCCAGCGCCAGAGTCTCCTTGAAACGCATCGCCTTGTCGATCTCCTTGTCATACTGGAACTCAAGGAAAAGCTGCACCTGCAGCAGCTTGGTGATCGCTGCCGAGAGCGTGTGTTCCCACGCGAGATCCGGTGTCTTCCAGTCGTTGGTGGCGAGGTTATCAGACTCGGAGTTGAACCAGGCCCAAAACACGCGGAGCTTGGTGACGTACTTCAGTCTTTTGTCTCTGGTGAGTTGACTGAAGTCAGTCACCCAACTCATGCCGCCACTGGTAACGGTTGAGCGTTCTTTGGTGGCCGTCGCGATGTCGACAACCCGGTTATCGGAGAAATGCTGCAACGCCAAACCAAGTCGGGAGGCCAGGGTACTCCCCAGGGTGTCGGCAAAGAAGGTCCGCGACAGACCAACAGACTCATTAAGAGTGATTGGATTTACATAGCGATTGACCTCGGAAACTGAGGCGTCGAGGAACTGACTCTCGAAGGTGACTGAGGCGTAGGGGTCGAACAAACCGCCGAGCGTAAACAGCCCGACCGATTCGAGAAAAATCCGATCAGAGGATTTCTCTGGCTTCGCCCACTCCTTAGTGTCTTTGTTCTGAGTGTGAGTCTGTCCAAATGACAGCTTCAAGTCTTCCTTCAGCGAGAATATCTCTGAAAACTTGCCGGTGGCGTTCAGGTTAGCGTTGCCGATCCAGTTAACCGAGCCGGCTTCTCCGCCAGTCCAATGGCTGTTGTAGTTGCTCTGGGTTAACGAGAGCGCCAGGTCGGCGGCTCGTTCACAGGTGGCAGCGTCCGTTGCCATGGTCGTCATACAGATGAATGCGATAAGTGCGAAAGTTAATGTCCGCATGATGATTTCCTCACTTCTTGGAATTTGCTGTCCTTACATCGTTGAGTATTACGCTAGTCCTGGCTACGCAGCAACCGATTTTTGTC
The DNA here is from genome assembly GCA_043826025.1 of bacterium. Lineage (GTDB taxonomy): Bacteria > Zixibacteria > MSB-5A5 > CAIYYT01 > CAIYYT01 > JBDRQZ01. The sequence goes on from JBDRQZ010000450.1 coordinate 957, forward strand.
GGCCAATTAATCTTGACATATTCAGTCGCCTGTCTATATTGGCAAGTGAAGTCTTCGGGGCGAGGCGAAAATCCTCGACCGGCGGTGACAGCCCGCGACCCGATCTGAAAACGGATCGGCTGAGCCTGTGAAATTCCGGCGCCGACGGTTAAAGTCCGGATGGGAGAAGACATTTTCGCGAGGCAGGCGTTCTGCTGTTCCATGCCTGTGTTTGCGCTATGTGCCCCGAAGTCTATGCTTCGGGATTTTTTTATGGACCCAAAGTCCTGCATGCTAAGAGGCCTGGAACTGGCCGCTCGCGGCCGGGGGCACACTGCGACCAATCCACTGGTCGGCGCGGTGATCGTCAAGGATGACAGGATTATCGCCGAAGGCTACCACCACTTCTATGGTGGCGACCATGCCGAAGTTGACGCACTCAAGAATGCTGCCACCGAGGTCCATGGCGCGACGATGTTCGCGACGCTGGAACCCTGCTCCCATTTCGGCAAGACACCACCCTGCGCCAGGGCGCTGATTGATGCCGGTTTGAGGAAAGTCTATGTGGCGATGGTTGATCCCAATCCGAAAGTAGCGGGGCAGGGAATCGCCATGCTGAGAAATGCCGGTATCGAAGTTGAAATCGGCCTCTGCGAGGCCGAAGCGCGTGAACTCAACCGACCTTACTTGAAGTATATCGAGACCGGGCTGCCTTATGTCACGATTAAGATTGCCCAGACCCTTGACGGCAAGATCGCCGATTTTCGCGGTGATTCCAAGTGGATCACCGGCCAAGCGGCCCGCTCGCGTGTCCATCAATTGCGCTCACAAGTCGATGCGGTACTGATCGGCGCCGGCACGGCCCGGGCAGATGATCCGGAACTGACCTCGCACGGTGTCGGCGAGCGCGACCCCAAGCGGCTGATCCTTTCGGCGACCGGAAATCTGCCCGCCAGCCTCAAGCTGCTCACGAAAGCTCTCGCCGAGTGGACTATCCTGCTCACCGGCGAAACTGCGGGCAACGGCTTCCCCGGCCAGGTTTGGCGGTTGCCGTCTGACATAGGTGGCGGCCTTGATCTCCGTGCCATGCTGGAGCGCGTGGCCGTCGAGAAAATCTGCTCGATTCTGGTCGAGGGTGGCCGCAAGGTCTTCAGTGCGCTGATTGATGCGGGCCTGGTCGACAAGTACATCATTGTGACCGCGCCCAAACTCGTTGGTGGGGGACTCTCCGGCTACGATCATCCGCAGGAGCGCCCGCTCTCCGAGAGTCTGCATTTGGAAATTGCGAGTGTCGAACGTATTGACGAGGACATCTGGATCGAGGCTTATCCGAAGAAGTAGGATCATGTTTACCGGAATCATACAGGACCTCGGCACAATCGAAGCAGTAACGCGCTCGGCCGGCAATGCGGACTTCAGGATCAGCACGCCCAAACTGGCGGGCGAAGTCGCGGTCGGTGATTCCGTCGCCGTGAATGGTGTTTGTCTCACTTCTGCTTCGGAAAGCAAGGCAGGGGAGATCACCCTGACTGCGGTCGCTGAGACGCTAAGCCGGACGACTCTGAGTGAGCTCAAGGCTGGTGTTCGGGTAAATCTGGAATTGGCAACGCGCGCCGGCGACCGTCTCGGCGGGCATCTGGTGCAGGGGCATGTCGACACCACTGGAAAGCTCCTCACGGTGACCCAGGCGGAGGGCAGTTGGCTCCTGACCTTCAGCTACCCGCGAGCGTATGCGCAGTTACTGATCGAGAAGGGTTCAATTGCAGTCGACGGTATCAGCCTGACCGCCTACAATCGATCTTCCGATCGCTTCACGGTGAGTGTAGTGCCACACACCTGGCAGAGTACGAACCTGGCGCGGCTGCGACCGGGGGCGGAGGTCAACCTAGAATTCGATCTTATCGGGAAATACATCTTGAACTTTCAACAAAGCGCAGGCGACCAGGGTCTGACCATGGCGAAGCTGCGCGATGCCGGTTTCTGAAGATATAATTTCGATCTGGAGATATAGTCATGACAGGAAATGAGAGCAAAGGATCAAGCGAGAAATTGTTCGACGAGGTCGGCGAGGCAATCGCCGACATCGCGGCCGGCAAGATGATTGTCGTGGTAGATGATGAAGATCGCGAGACCGAAGGCGACCTGATCATGGCGGCGCAGAAGGTGACTCCGGAGGCGATCAACTTCATGGTCACTTACGGCCGCGGCCTGGTTTGTATGTCGCTGGAGCGGGAACGGATCCGCGAGCTGCATCTGACCCCGATGACACCCGACAATACCGCCAAGCTTGGCACCCGGTTCACGGTCAGCGTCGACGCGGTCGAAGGCACGACGACCGGCATTTCGGCCTATGATCGCGCGGCTACGGTGCAGCAGATAATCAGTCGCGATTGCCGGCCCGAGGACCTCGCGCGTCCCGGTCACATCTTCCCGCTGGAGGCGGTTGAGGGTGGTGTGCTGGTGCGCGCCGGTCACACCGAGGCCGCAGTCGATCTGGCGCGTCTGGCGGGTCTGCGTCCTTCCGGTGTGCTGTGTGAGGTGATGTCCGAAGATGGCAGTATGGCCAAAGTCGGCGAATTGCGCAAGCTGGCCGACCGCTTCGGCATGAAGCTGATCACGATCAAGGACCGGATCGAATACCGTCGGCATGAGGAGCGGCTGGTGGAAAAGCTCAGCGAGGCCGATTTCCCGACCCGCTACGGGCACTTTCAGTTGCACTGCTACAAATCGGAAATCGACCGCCATAACCACCTCGCGATTATCAAAGGCGATGTGCGCGGCAAGTCGGGGGTGTTGGTGCGTGTGCATTCGCAGTGTCTGACCGGCGATGTGTTCGGTTCCTCGCGTTGCGATTGCGGCGATCAGTTGGCGGCCGCGCTCAGACAGATCGAGGCTGAAGGTTGCGGCGTGGTGCTCTACATGCGTCAGGAAGGACGAGGGATCGGTCTGGCCAACAAGATCAAGGCGTACAGTCTTCAGGACGAAGGCCTCGACACCTGCGAGGCTAATCGCAAGCTCGGTTTTAAAGACGATCTGCGTGACTATGGCATCGGCGCCCAGATTCTCGTGGAGTTGGGTTTGACCTCAATCAGACTGCTGACGAACAACCCGCGCAAGATCATCGGCCTGGCAGGATACGGCCTGAAGATCTTGGACCGGGTGCCTTTGCAGATCGAACCAAGCGAGCACAATCGGCGCTATCTCGAAACCAAGCGCGACAAACTGGGACATTTACTCGATTCACTGAAGTAGGAGATAGAGATGGGTAAGACATTCAAGGGCGATCTGGATGGTCGCGGCCTCAAAGTCGCAATCTGCGTTGCCCGCTTCAATTCACTGCTGACCGAGAAACTGATCGACGGCGCCAAAGACTGCCTCGACCGGCATGGTACCGCGGACGCCGATATCGACTTGTATTGGACGCCGGGTTCCTTCGAGTTGCCCTATATCGCGGCCAAAGTACTCGACAAGGGCGGCTATGACGCGGTCATCTGCCTGGGCGCGGTGATCCGCGGTCAGACACCGCATTTCGATTATATCGCGACCGAGGTCTCGAAAGGCATCGCGCAGCTTTCGCTCAAGTCCGCCACGCCGGTCCTCTACGGTCTGATTACCGCCGACACCCTGGAGCAGGCGATTGAGCGTGCCGGGACCAAGGCCGGCAATAAGGGCTGGGATGCGGCGCTTTCGGCCATTGAAATGGTCAATCTTTATCGATCGCTGTCGGCCTAGATGGGTAAACGACACAAAGCCCGCGAGTTGGCCCTGAAATGCCTCTACGCTTACGACTCGGTCGGCGAAGAAATCGACCGGGTCTGCAAGAACGTGATCGCGACCTCTGAAATGAATGACGAGGGACGCGATTTTGCCGAGGCTCTCTTTCGCAAAGTTGCAGCCAATCTTACCGATCTCGATTCCCACATCGAAAAGCATTGCCAGAATTGGGATTTGAATCGGTTGGCGATGGTAGACAAGAA
>JBDRQZ010000451.1:0-4401 GCA_043826025.1 bacterium
TGGGCGACGGCTCCGGCGGCAGAGGCACGATCACGGTGAAGACGCGCGCTGAAGGGGATGACGTAATAGTCTCAATCTCCGATACCGGAACCGGCATTCCCGCCGCCATCAAAGACCGCATCTTCGATCCCTTCTTCACCACCAAAGAGGTCGGTAAAGGCACCGGTCAGGGGCTTTACATTTCTCACTCGGTCGTGGTGGATAAACATCGCGGTTCTCTGACTTTGGACACCAAGATCGGCAAAGGCACAACCTTCTACGTGCGCTTGCCGATCACACAGGCAACGCCGGAAGCTGACGAGTCTCAGGAGAGCCTGATCGACAACGATGAACTGAATGAAGACACGGAACTCGGGAGTAACGAATGAGCGAGCGGATAAGACTGCTCTTTGTCGATGACCAGCCGGAGATCCTCTCCGGGCTGCAGCGTATGCTCCACAAGGAGCGGAAAACCTGGGATATGGAGTTTGCCGCCAGTGGCGCAGAGGCCCTGCAGATGATGGCGCAGAACTCATTTGACGTAGTGGTCGCCGACATGATGATGCCGGCGATGAATGGCGCGCAACTGCTGCAAAAGGTTAAGGAACTCTATCCCGGTACGGTCCGTTACGTTCTTTCCGGTCAATCAGACTGGAAAATGGTGCTGCAAGCGGTCGGCTCAGCACACCAGTACATCGCCAAACCGTGCGAACCGGAGCAACTCAAGGAATATCTGAACCGCTCCATGGGATTGCGTCAACTAGTAACCGAACCGGCGCTGCATCAGCGCATCGCGGCAATCGGTTCTTTGCCCAGCCCACCACGCATCTACAATGCGTTAATGACTGAAATCCAATCGGACGAGGCCTCCTTGCAGCGCATCGGTGAGATCATCAGCGAAGATATGAGCCTCACGGCCAAGGTACTGCAGATGGTCAATTCCGCCTTTTTCGGTCTGCCGACCCATGTCGAAAGCCCGCTCCGGGCAGTGCACCTGCTGGGCCTGGACACGGTCCAGGGGCTGGTGCTGGCGGCCGGGGTCTTCAATCAGTTCGACGATCCGGGACTGCCCGGCTTCGCGATCGAAGGGATCTATCGTCACAGTATCCAGGTGGGCTCCAATGCCAAGCGCGTCGCCAAGGCACTCGAGTTGCCGTCCCGAATGGTAGAAGACTCTTTGCTCGCCGGCTTGCTACACGATATTGGCAAGCTGTTGTTGGCTGCCAACTTCCGCGACGAATTCAGCCAGGCAATGCAATGGGCACAGCAACATTCCTGTCGTCTGCATGAGGCGGAAGCTGAAGTTATCGGTGTGAGCCACGCCGAGGTCGGTGCACATCTGATGTCGCTCTGGGGGCTGCCGGACTCGATTCTGGAAGCAATCGCTCTGCATCATAACCCGAATCTCTGGCACAATTTGACTATTGGACCGCTGGCCGCAGTACATATCGCCAACGCGCTGGACCAGCCGGGGGCAAGTGCCGATAATTCTGAGAAGATACCGGATCTGGACTATCACTACCTTGAACAGCTGGGTATCGCCGACCGGGTCGATGAATTGGTAGGAGTCTGCGAAGTGGAAGCTGTCGAAGAAGGAGTCGGACGTGAGTAGCGAAACTCAGGAAAAAATACTGCTGGTCGATGACGATCCTAATCTGCTGGCCGGCATGAGCCGGCAACTGCGTGGTAAATACAATGTCACGACGGCTCTGGGCGGAGCAGAGGGTCTCAGCGCCATGGCCGAGCAGGGCCCGTTCGCGGTCGTGATCTCCGATATGCGCATGCCGGAGATGAACGGAATCCAGTTCCTGACCAAGGCAGCGGAAACAGCTCCTGATACGGTGCGGATGATGCTGACTGGCAACGCCGATCTAGAGACCGCCATGCACGCTCTCAATGAGGGCAACATCTTCCGTTTTCTGGTCAAGCCCTGTCACCGTTCGACCATCGAATGGACTCTGGGAGATGGAATCAGGCAGTACCGGTTGGTGCGCGCCGAGAAGGAGTTGCTGGAGAAAACTCTCAAAGGCAGCGTCAGAGTACTGACCAATATCCTGGAGCTTGTCAATCCGCTCGCCTTTAGCCGCACCTCACGGCTGCGCCACTATGTTCGGCAGGTTGTCAAACAGCTCGAACTGAAAGACGCCTGGCAGTTTGAACTGGCCGCCATGCTCTCGCAGATCGGCTGTGTGAGTGTGCCGCCCGATACCCTGTCGCGACTCTTTGCCGGCGCCGATTTGCCCGCCTCTGAAGTTGCCATGTATCGGCAGCATCCCGAAATCGGCGGCGAATTGCTGGCACATATTCCCCGACTCGGCGTGGTCTCTCGAATCGTCGCCGGGCAGATGCTCAGCCTCAAGGATCATGGCGTCTCGTCGCATGAGTTGCCCAAGGATCAGGGCGTGCTCGGGGCGCTGATCCTGCGCACCGCGGCCGACTTCGATGATCTGATCACGCGCGGCTTCACTCACAATCAGGCAGTCGGACACCTGCACAAAACCGGCAGCGAACGCCATCCCGCGATTGTCGAGGCCTTCAAGCAGATTGAGCCGATCAAGGTCTCCAGCGATGTCAAACTGGTGAGTGTCCACAGTCTCAACGAGTCGATGGTGCTGGCGGAAGACATTCGCACCACTCATGACGTGCTGGTGGCCGCCAAAGGACAGCAGGTCACGCTCTCGGTAGCGACCTTGCTGCGCAATTATGTCGGACGGCATGAGATCAATGAGAAGGTGAGCATCTATCAGCCCAGCGCCGCAACCGTCGAGGCAGCATCGCAAGCGGCCGTCACGATTTAACGCCAGGCTCCCTTCGGTCAAGATTTCTGCGATCCGCTTCATTTATGTGATTGCCATCCCCTGTTCTGCTGTTTATGGTGAGTTGAGATAGTCTCAGATTCACCCCAACTTCAAGGTGATCTCAAGCCATGGATCATCAGGCTATAATCAAGCTGCTCAAGCGTGAAATTGCCCGGCAGGACAAGCCGGAGAATCAGATCAACTACCAGCAGTTCTTTAAAGAGACGCTGGCGCAACCAATCGGGCTCAAGACTCCGGTCTTGCGCAGCATCTCGAAGTTGTGCTTCAAAGAAGTGCGCGGTGAATCGGCACGTGAAATCCTCGATCTCTGTGACGCCCTGTTGAAGGCAGGCGAACGCTATTTCCGCGTTTTTGCCTTCGAGTGGGCCTGTAAGGTCGAAAGAGATTTCCTGAAGTCTGATTTCGCCCGCTTTCAGCGCTGGCTTAAGGACTATGTCGACGGCTGGGGCAGTTGCGATCATCTTTGCGGTGGAGTAATCGGGCCGCTGCTCCTGCAGTATCCGGAGCTGGTGCGCCGCACCGCCCCCTGGGCGCGATCACCTAACCTCTGGCTGCGGCGTGGAGCGGCAGTCGCGCTAATTCTACCGGTCCGAAAAGGAACCATGCTGAAGGAGGTTTTCCAGCGCGCGGATGCTCTCTTGCTCGATCAGGAAGACCTGGTGCAGAAAGGTTATGGCTGGATGCTCAAGGAAGCGGCGAATCTCTTCCCCGATGAAGTCTTCGCTTATGTAATGGCGCACAAAGATGTCATGCCGCGGACCGCGTTGCGTTATGCGATCGAGAAATACCCACAAGCCAAACGCAAGCAGGCGATGAAGAAGGGGTGAACGCCAGCAAGTGGCAGATTTGTTCTTAATCCACTGGAATGCAGCCGAGGCGCAGGAGCGACTGGCGGAACTTCGCAAACATGGTTTTGCCGCAAGTTGGAAACAGTATAGTCCCGTAGTCTGGAAAGAACTACAAGCCGTACCGCCCGATGCCATCCTGATCGACCTGACGCGGATACCCTCGCATGGTCGTGACGTGGCGATGAGTGTGCGCAACACCAGGAAGACACGTCATCTGCCGATCATTTTTGTCGAAGGTGACCCCGCCAAAGTCGAGAAGATCAAGAGCCAACTGCCCGATGCGGTTTATACTTCCTGGCGTGGTATCAGAAGTGCAGTCAAGAAAGCAATTGCCAATTCACCCGCTGATCCGGTCGTGCCGACCTCAAGTTTGGCGGGATATTCGGGGACGCCCTTGCCGCAGAAACTGGGGATCAAACCTGAGATGCTGGTGATCCTGGTCAATGCCCCTGAGGATTTTGAGCAGACCCTCGGCAAGCTACCTAAGGGAGCAACTCTGCGACGTCAATTGCGCGGCCGCAGCGAGTTGGTTATCTGGTTTGCCAAATCGCAGAGTGAACTGGAGCGTCGCTTGCAGAGCGTACTCTCCTGCTTGACAGACCGTGGCGGGCTCTGGATTGCCTGCCCCAAGAAAGCCTCAGGCTTGAAGTCCGACTTGACGCCACAACTTGTCCGTGAATTCGGCCTCGCTCGTGGCCTCGTGGATCACAAAATCGCCGCGATCGACGACACCTGGTCTGGCCTGCGCTTTGTGC
>JBDRQZ010000452.1:0-2899 GCA_043826025.1 bacterium
TGGACCTGTCGGGGACACGCTGACGGAGATGATTGTCGCTGCTGCCGAGCGGGCGGGGCGGCCGGTTTATCTGGCCAAGACGCTTTACTCCTCGCCGAAAATCAATGCACTCAGAGATGGTGGCCGAGACCTGGGGTTGGTCACTCTGGTAACGAAGTCGCAGGAATCCTACAGCGATCAATTGAAGTCTGTTTACGGCAACTGGATTGAGCAGTTCCGCACCGGCGGGCTTGACAGTTGGCGGCTGCGGGCGGCGCCGGAGACCGACGGTGGGCGGATGCTGGCGACCAACTACGCGCCGGCGATAGCCATGAATCTCAAGGCGATCAGAGAGCAGGCGCCGGACCTGCGGGCGGAGTTGTTCCGCTGGTATCTGGCTCATGTGGAGCCTTTGCTCAACGAGCAGATGAAGTACACGGCCGCGCAAAACTGGTGCTGCCAGGCTGCCGATGTGGCGATCGTGGAAAGTTGGTGCAAGCAGCAGGGCATTGAATGTAAGGAATCTATGGAAGAGTGAGTTCCGACTGGAAATGTTTTCAGCGGGCAAAACAGGGTGATGAGGCAGCCTGGCGCGAGTTGGTTGCAACCTACCAACCGCGTCTGGCGGCGTTGGCTCTGTTTGTCACCGGCTCGTCGATGCTTGTCGACGATATCGTGCAGGAGACATTTGTCCGGGCGCTTGGGGCAAGGGTTTCGCACCAGTCGGGTACGGTGCATAGCTTCCTGGGGACGATCGCCTATCGTCTGGCGGTCAAGGAGTCGCAGCGGACACAGCGCAACGTCGCGCTGACCGACGATCAAGCAGGTGCTGAGCGACCCGACCCGCTGGAGAGGATGCTGCGCGCTGAACGTGATCGCCAGGTAGCTGAGGTGATCAGGGAGTTGAGTGCCGAACAGCGCCAGGTGCTGGTCCTGCGGCTGTATGGCGAGCATAGCTATGAAGAGATTGCGCAGACGCTGCAGGTGCCATTGGGCACCGTGAAGTCACGCATGTTCAATGCGGTTAAGTCATGCCGTGAGGCATTACGACGCCGAGGAGTTCTGGAATGAAGCATTATGATGAAGACAAGCTGCTGGAGTACGCGCTCGGGCTGAGCGCAGACCTCGAAGAGCGGGCGCAGATCAGCGGTCATCTGGAGAGCTGTCCCGATTGTCAGGCGCGCCTGCATCGAGTCGAAGATGATCTCGAAGTCATCGGCGGGGTGCGCGCAAAGGTGACAACGATCCCACTGCCGCAAATCACACGGTCGCGGAGCCTGGTGCTGACGTTCCTGCGGGTGGCGGCGATGTTGGTCTGCGGCATTGTGATTGGCTATGGTGCAGCGCGCTGGCAAGCAAAGGAGTCGGTGTGTGTGTCGCCATCTTACTTGGCGACCGCTCCACCAGCCGAGGCGCAGGCTGGTTTGGCGGTCTCCGATGCCACCGATATCTCAGCAAGCTACTATGATCTGATGCTCTCGACTTCGACGGCGGCCAAGTAGTCTCGCTGCAGAGACCGGAATCAGCGGACGCGGAGCTACTCCCGATCCCCCACTGATGTATCCACCGATAAATCCAGATCGCCCCTGCCACGCGAAGGTGCGCAGCAGGGGCGTCGATTCGGGTGAGACCTAAGCAGAAAAGGGAAGTCGACTACTTCAGGAGCAGCATCTTTCTGGTTTCAGCAAAGTCTCCGGCTTGCAGTCTGTAAAAGTAGAGTCCACTGGCGACCGGGTTGTCTGCGAAGTCGGTGCCATCCCAAACAACCTGGTGTATTCCCGCCTCCAGGGGGCGGTCATGAATGATGTTCACTACCTGGCCCAACGCGTTGTAAATGGAGAGGGTAACCGCAGCCGCCTCCGGTAGAGCGAACTCGATAGTCGTGCTGGGGTTGAAGGGGTTGGGCACATTCTGCTGCAGCGCGAAGGTGGTCGGCAGGTTACCGAGTTTGGCGGACGCTGCCTCGCAGGCGGAGCTGCTCCGGTTGCGCGATGGATCGTACGCATGGGTGGCCAACTGGAGCTCGGTGACTTCAAAACACCAGGCTTGCGTGGCACCGCGCAGAGCCTTGGATTGCAGAACCGCGTGACCGTCAACATCAGTAAGGCCGGATGCGAGATCGAATGATGCGCCGCTGAACTGTCCTTCGACCAGCACCCCGGCCACCGGGAGACCACGTTGATCCAGCACCAACACATTTGCCTCGGCGAATTCCTTTTTGCCTCTCACGCTCAGACGCCGCAGCGCGACATCGCTTATCGAAATCGTGTCAGTCAGGGAGATCGTCCCGACCATTTCAAGGTAAAGATGATCGACATAGAGAGTGTCCCGCGAGACGTGGCCATAGGTGGCATCGGTGTCGACGGCGCGGATGTAAACTGTGTCGCCTGTCGACGCTGGCAGTGCTGCGCTGGCGATTGCCTCACCGGAGGAAGTCACGGTCAGCCAGTGCGCGGACAAGCACCGGATATTATCCGTTCGCTCGGCGAAACCGGGACAGTGGGAGACTTCCCACGTTCCGTTCATGCGGGAATTTATGGATTCGTTTGGGATTGACTGTATCGAAGAGATCTGGATGGTCAAGCCCAGCCAGACGGGGGGCACGGATAGCCTGCTTAATATGGTTTTATACGCGGCGACACAGGATCCGGGGCCGGCGATGATCGTGGAGCCTACCGAATCCCTGGCCGACGAAATATCTCAGGAGCGGATCGACGAGATGATCCGGACCTGCGATGCGCTGCGAGAGGTCAAAAGCCAAGCCGATGACGAGACCACGAAGAGAAAAAAAACATTTGCCTCGATGACGCTGTATTTCGCCTGGGCCGGGTCTCCGGCTTCTTTGGCGTCCCGGCCGATCCGGTATGTTTTTTTCGATGAGGTGAATAAGTACCCGCTTTTCTCCGGGAAAGAAGCGTCC
>JBDRQZ010000453.1:0-3625 GCA_043826025.1 bacterium
CAGCCGCTGCGAGTTCTGCGACATCTCCAGACCGGAAACCGCCACGCCACCGGCGTTGGCAGCCTTGCCCGGGCCGTAGAGAATCTTGGCCTCGATGAAGACATTCACCGCATCCGGTGTGCTCGGCATGTTGGCGCCTTCCGCCACACAGATACAGCCATTCTTCACCAGGGTCTTGGCATCGCTACCATTTACTTCGTTTTGAGTCGCACTTGGTAGCGCCACGTCGACCGGAACGTTCCAGAGGCCGGTGCCTTCGTGATACTTGGCGGAAGAGAACTTCTCGGCGTACTCACGAATACGACCGCGACGGACATTCTTCAGATCCATCACCCACTGCAGTTTCTCGGTGTCAATGCCAGCTTCGTCGACGATGTAGCCGTTGGAGTCACTCAGCGTGACAACCTTGCCGCCCAGCTCGATGACTTTCTCAACCGCATACTGAGCCACGTTACCTGAGCCGGAGACCGCAACCTTCTTGCCTTCAAAGCTCTGGCCCTTGGTCTTCAGCGCCTCTTGCGCGAAGTAAACGGTGCCATAACCGGTGGCCTCGGGACGAATCAGGGAGCCGCCCCAGTTGATGCCCTTACCGGTCAGAACGCCTTCAAAGGCGTTTCTGATGCGCTTGTACTGGCCATACATGAAGCCGATCTCACGACCGCCGACGCCGATATCACCGGCCGGCACATCGGTGTTCGGACCGATATGGCGCTGCAGTTCGGTCATGAAACTCTGGCAAAAATGCATAACCTCAACGTCAGACTTGCCCTTGGGATCGAAATCGGAACCACCCTTGCCACCGCCCATCGGCAGCGTCGTCAAGCTGTTTTTGAAAACCTGCTCGAAGCCGAGGAATTTGAGGATGCCGAGATTAACCGAGGGATGGAAACGCAGGCCACCCTTGTACGGCCCGATCGCGCTGTTGAATTCAACGCGGAAACCGCGATTGACCTGCACTTCACCCTTATCATTGACCCACGGCACGCGGAACAACACGACGCGTTCCGGCTCGACGATGCGCTCAAGAATCTTGGCCTTCTTGTATTCGGGATGCCGATCCAGCGCCAGAGCCAGCGACTCCAGGACCTCCTCGGCGGCCTGCAAGAACTCGACCTGTTCGGAATACTTGGCCCGCAGGTCGTTCAGAACTTGATTCACGTAGTCAGACATCTTCTGCTCCTAAGTCTACACCAGCGATTCGTTAACAAAAAAGTATCGAGCCATACCAGCAATCGTTGATTACTCGTAGAGCTCGATTTCTCTCTCTCATACTGCGTATCTCCAACGTCCGCGCCGCGAACGCCTCCCGGCAGTTCCGGCGACTTCGGAAGTCCGTGACGGTCAGGACTCTCCTTTGGCCAGTCTGATGCGGTTCTTGGCTTTTTCCAGCGAATGCTGCGCCCGCAACCGCTCCTGGTCGGCGACCTGCATGTTAAGCAATTCCTGAGCGCGTTGCAACTCATCCTGCGCCCGCGTCAGATCTATCTCATCGACGAACTCCACCGTATCGGCGAGAATCGTCGCCTGATTATCCGACACCTCAATGAAGCCGCCGCTGATCGCCAGCGTCTTCTCGACACTCTCCTTGTTGCGCAGGGTGATCTTGCCCACTTTCAGGGTCGCAATCAGGGGCGCGTGATGGGACAGAATGCCGAGGTAGCCCTCGCTGCCGGGTACGATCAACGATTGAATTTCTTCCTCAAACAGGATTCGTTCTGGCGATACGATTGAGAGTTTAAACACCGTCTCTACTTCCCGGCCTTGAGCTTCTCGGCCTGCTCGCGGGCCTCATCGATGCCACCAACCATGTAGAACGCCTGCTCCGGCAGATCGTCGCACTTGCCTTCGAGCAGCTCCTTGAAGGAGGCCACCGTATCAGTAACCTTCACATATCGGCCTTCACGGCCGGTAAACTGCTCGGCGACGAAGAAGGGCTGCGAGAGGAAGCGCTGGATTCGACGCGCGCGATTGACGATGATCTTATCGTCCTCGGACAATTCATCAACGCCCAGGATCGCGATGATATCCTGCAGATTCTTGTAGTGCTGCAGTATCCGCTGCACGCCAAGCGCGACCCCATAGTGCTCCTCGCCGACAACGTGCGGATCGAGGATTCGAGAGGTCGAATCGAGCGGGTCGACCGCCGGATAGATACCGAGCTCGGTCAACTGACGTGAAAGCACGGTGGTCGCGTCGAGGTGCGCAAAGGTCGTTGCCGGAGCCGGGTCGGTCAAGTCGTCGGCCGGCACATAGATCGCCTGCACCGAGGTAATCGAGCCCGACTTGGTCGAAGTAATCCGCTCCTGCAACTGGCTCATTTCCGTACCCAGGGTCGGCTGGTAGCCCACTGCCGAGGGCATACGACCAAGCAGCGCCGAGACCTCGGAGCCTGCCTGCACGAACCGGAAAATATTGTCGATGAACAACAGCACGTCCTGGTGCTCTTCATCGCGGAAGTACTCCGCCATCGTCAGGCCGGAAAGTCCAACCCGCAGACGTGCGCCCGGCGGCTCCTGCATCTGACCGAACATCAACGCCGTCTTGGCAAGCACGCCCGATTCTTTCATTTCGAGCCAGAGGTCGTTACCCTCACGGGTACGCTCACCGACGCCGCAGAACACCGAATAACCACCATGCTCGGTGGCGATATTGCGGATCAGTTCCTGGATAATAACCGTCTTGCCGACTCCGGCGCCGCCGAACATACCAACCTTACCGCCTTTGGCGTAAGGTTCCAGCAGATCGATGACTTTCACACCGGTTTCGAAAATCGTGTACTTGGTGTCCTGCTCTTCCAGCGACGGCGAGGGCCGGTGGATTGGGTAGCGTTTGGCGGTGCTGGGGATCGGCGGTCCACCGTCAACGGTATCACCCAACAGGTTGAAAAGACGCCCCAACGATTGCTCACCGACCGGGACGGTAATCGGGCCGCCGGTATCGACCGCCTCCATACCCCTAACCAAACCATCGGTGGAACCCAGCGAGACGCAGCGGACGATATTGTCACCGATATGCAACGCCACTTCGACCGTGAGATTAATCCCACGCTCTTTGTCAACGATCTTGACCGCGTTGAGCATATCGGGCAGTCGGTCCGAGTCAAACTCGCAGTCGACGGTTGCGCCGATCACCTGAGTTACTGTTCCGACATTGTCAGCCATCTATACTCCTCATCAACTCACAGTATTATTTTCAACAGCAAATCCAGCCTAACCCTTGAGCGCCTCCGCGCCGCTGACAATCTCCAGCAACTCGCTGGTAATTGCCGCCTGGCGCGCCTTGTTGTAACTCAAAGTCAGACTATCAATCATCTCTTCCGCATTCTTGGTTGCCAGGTTCATCGCAATCATCCGCGTACCATGCTCCGAGGCGATCGCATCCGCCAGCGCCATCTGAATGATGGTCAGCGCATAGGAAGGCATCAGCGTGTCATAGATGTTCTGCGGATCCGGCTCGAAGATATAATCGCGACTGGTGGTCTCATCGGTCTGCGGTGGCTCAATCGGCAGGAAGGTCGAGACCCCTACCCGGAATCTGGACATCGACAGGAAGCTGGTATACAGCATCTCGATCTGATCCGCGGCGCCGGTCTCCCATTGGTCGATCAGATAGGTCGTCAACTCGC
>JBDRQZ010000454.1:0-8781 GCA_043826025.1 bacterium
CGACGCTCGCGCAGCGGCGGGATCTCGATTTCAACCACCCGCAGGCGGTAGAGCAAATCCTCCCGAAATGAGCCATCGGCCAGCATCCGGTTCAGATCGGCATGTGTAGCGGCGATCACCCGCACATCGACTTTTCGCGGCTCATTCTCACCGATCCGGGTGATTTCCCGCTCCTGCAACACCCGGAGAATCTTGACCTGCATAGCAGGGCTGACATCCCCGATCTCGTCGAGAAAAACGGTGCCGCCATTCGATTTCTCGAAGAGCCCCATCCGATCCCGGATCGCGCCGGTAAAGGAGCCGGCGCGGTAACCGAATAATTCGCTTTCCAGCAGGGTTTCCGGCAGCGCGCCGCAGTTGATCGCCACAAAAGGTCGCGCCGCCCGATGGGAGGAGCCATGAATGAAATTCGCCAGAACCTCTTTGCCGACTCCGGTTTCACCAGTGATAAGCACCGATGAGTCGAATTGCGCGACCCGCCGGGCGATATCAAGCACTCGTTTCAGAGCCTTGCTGCGGCCCTCAACATAGAATGGGTCCTCGCTCTGGTCGAGCAATTTGAGTTGCTTCCGCCGCCGCGTCAAATCGAGCGATTTCTTGCGCAACTCGGCCGTGAGCCGCTCAACATCGCCTTTGATATCCTCAGCTTCGAAAAACGGCAAGTGTGGCTTAATCTCGTCACCCCAGGAAGCGAGATCCTTGCCCCGAGCCCGACAGGACTTGTCGCCCATCGCGTGACATTTACTTTCGACAAAGTAGACACTCTCCTGCAGACAACGAGAGGCAAACCCGCTGGCATATCCCACCAGCTTCCAGCAGGCCGGAGCAGCGGCCTTGCCGAGTTCCATGAGATGTTCCTCCGCCTCAGCCGAATCCAGCCAGGTGACTTCCATGTCGATTGTGCGGGCTGTCTCATCAAGCTCGAAGTGTTCGATCTTGACCCTGGCGACTCCCTCCAGCGCATGGATTCTGGTTCCGGAGAGAAGCCACTCTTTGAGATCGCGCCAGCCAAACACTCGCTGCATCGCCGCGGCATCGGCTTGCCCCCAGAAATAGCCGAACCGGGTGAAAACCCGCCGCGCGTGCTCTTCGCCCAGCATCTGAATGATATCTTTGCGAAAGCGAGCGAAAGCATGGATTGAATGGAGAACCAGACGGCGACCATGCAGGCTGATCTCACCCTCGGTCATCGTCAGCAGATCGTCGAGCGTGAACTCACTGGCTTTCATTTAGAAATTCTTTCATTATTGAATACTTCCATTTCAATATAGAATAACTCCGCAACTCTGTCAAGCTCTACCAGTCGATTCATGATATTGATTATCAATAAGTTACCAGAAAATACCCAAGTCGGCCCGCCTGTTGCAATTCTACTCACAAGATGAGCGGCAGAATTATACATAAGCGGCGAAGCCACGCAGGCTCAATTGCGTTGCCTGTCAGGGGCTGACTCATCTGAGTCCGAAAGGAACTTGGCCAAACCAAACCTGAAGAAGAACCAAAAATCACCTGTATAGGAGGATGGCAAGAATGACAACCGAATATCCGGATCGCAACAAGCGGGTCCATAAGCTCATGGGGGAATTGCGCGCTCAACTTCCCGATACCATGGCGGCATATTCGAATCTGCAACAGGCTGCCACCCGGAAGGGTGCGCTCGATACCAAAACCAAAGAGCTGATTGCGCTGGCGATCGGGATCACGCTGCGTTGCGACGGCTGTATCACTTTTCATATCTATGATGCAATGCGGTCCGGTGCGACCCGCGAAGAGATACTCGACACCATCGGCGTCGCGGTGATGATGGGTGGCGGACCTTCGGTGGTCTACGGCGCGGAGGCGATGGAGGCTCTGAATCAGTTCGAGATGGAGGCGTCACTGGAGAGCACGGCGAGCCTGCAGTAGCTCGGACTGATCGACTCCCAAGCCTCAAAGTCCAACCTGCGGCAGGTCAACGACTCGCTGCCCAAGCGAGTCCGGCCTGCCGCTTTTTTGCCTGCCGCTTGAATTGCAGTGACGGCAACAGAGAGAGGATTGACTTCTAGCCAATCGGTCGCTAGACTGAGGGCTGCATTACTGCGGCACCAGGCTGGTGTGTGAGAGGATGGCCGACAACAAAGTGAGCTCCACTGAAAACCTCTATCTTGCCGATCTGCACTGCGACAGTGTGATCCAGATGCGGCGCGGCTATGATCTCGCGCAACGCAATGAGGACTACCAGGTCGATATCCCGCGACTGCGTGAAGGCGGAGTCGGGCTGCAGGTGTTTGCCTGCGCACTTAATGCCCGCGAAATCGAGAGCGACCCCTTTGCCGCCGCCGACGGTTTGCTCGATGTGCTGCATGCGGCAATCGACAAGAACTCAGATTCGCTGGGGCTTTGCTGTAATCTCGCCGATAGCAAACGGCTGAGGGCAGAGGGCCGAATTGCCGCGCTGCTCGCACTTGAAGGTGGCTACCCACTGGAAAGCGATCCGGAACGGCTTGAGCATTTCTATAAACGCGGCGTACGGCTGATCACGCTGTCGCATCAACGGCCCACCGGTTGGTGCACAAGTTGGAATCAGCCGGGTGAGCCGAGTGAAGGTCTGACCGAGCTTGGTCGGCAGATGATCGCCGAGATGAATCGGCTGGCGATCATCGTCGATATCTCCCACAGCTCGCGGAATACCTTCTGGAAGGTAGTCGAGGCGTCGAGCAAGCCGATTATCGCCTCGCACTCCTGTGCCGACAAACTGAGCCCGACTGAACGCAATCTTGATGATGAACAAATCAAAGCCATCGCCGAGGTCGGCGGAGTGATCGGCGTGACCTTCATCCACTTCACCCTCCGGCCCGATTTTCTCGAGAGGTTCAATGCCTTCTGGAGCGAGCACAAAGAGGCCGGCGACGAGATAGTGGAGCTGTATGGTTCCGCCATGCCGGAAGCTGAGAAGTTGCAGCGCTGGGCTAAGCATCGTGAGTTGCTAAACGAGCATGACCGTGCGGTGGCCGATGTGGTACCGACACTAAGTCAGGTCGCCGACCATCTCGACTATATCGTGAATCTGGCGGGTGTGGAGCACGTTGCATTCGGCTCCGATTTTGATGGCGTCCTGCCCTTGCCGCGCGGCTTGGAGGATTGCTCCAAATATCCCAATCTGGTGGCGGAGTTGCGTCACCGTGGCTATTCCGAATCAGACTTGCAAAAGATTTGCAGCGAGAATTTCCTGCGGGTGTTAAGGGAGGTGCGTGGGTGACGTTACCAGTGTTCGGCAGACGTCCGCTCCTGCCCAGGTTCTGTACCCCACCTCAGCGGCCCAGACGCGGAGCGTCGGGGGCGTGCCAGGTGGGGCTCCCCAATAGCGGATGCGGTGAGAGTTGGGTGCGCGGGCAAAAACCCTTGCCTGCCCGAAAGATGATCCCACCTGGCGCGAAACGCGATGCGTTTCGCTGAGGTGGGGTACAGATCGTCAAGAAGCGATTCCTGACGACACAAAGAGAGGATAAATGGATCCGATAATCGAAAGACTCTACGACCGTCATGGAGGCAGGATTCTCGATGTTGCTACCGGGCATGGCGACTTCCTCAAGCTGTTGACCGAGTCATTCGCCGACTATGATGAGGCGGTCGGGATCGATCCCGCCGAAGACCGACTTGAAGCGGCGCGCAAGCTGGGGCTGCGCGACGCTCGGTTTGTGGCGATGTCCGCCGAACAGATCGATTACCCCGACAACTACTTCGACACAGTGGCTATCAGGCATTCATTGCATCATCTGAACAAACCTGAAAAAGTCCTGCGCGAAAGTGTGCGGGTCCTCAAGCCGGGTGGGTTATTCATCCTCTGCGAGGTCTTCCAATCGCCCGGGACTGAACTCCCCAACTCACAACGGCATTTGCACCACTTCTGGGCGGCGGTGGACCGCTGGCAGGGTAAACCACACTATGACACTCTCACCCCGCAGCAGATTCTGAATCTTGTCGAGGCGCTCGACCTCAATATCGACGAGAGTTTCGGTTGTGAAGACATCGGTGATAATCGTGAGCAAGCTGAGGCGCTGAATGACATGCTGGCCTACAGCCGCAATGTGCTGACCGACCTCAAGGCCAGGAATGGCCCGCAAGACCTCATCGCTCGCGGCGAAGAGCTAATCGAGATCTTCGAACGCGACGGCTACACCGACGAGCGGGCGATTTATATCTTTGCGCGGAAATAAAAGAAGGCAGGAGCCAACTGACTCCTGCCTCGCAGGTTCAAGTACTCACGGGCGCAATTCATCGCGCCTGTACTTATTACACAAGCTGTCTTCTACTGCCCGCCTAAGATTAAGGGCAGACCGTCCGCGCCGGAGCCGATAATCACGACTTTGGCGTTCTGCGACTTCGCTAGCTCCGAGGTGGTCTCGATACCTTTCCAGCGCAGCAGATTCTGATTGATGCCTTCTGAAACAATCCGCTGGAAATCGGCAATACCCTGCGCTTCAATACGCTTGCGCTCCGCTTCCTGCTGCTCTTTCTGCAGCACAAACTCCATCCGCTGCGCCTCCTGCTGCATCGAGAGCTTTTCGTTGATCGCATCCTCAATCCGCTTCGGCAGGTCGACATTACGGATAATCACGTTGTCGACATAGATAAACTTATCAGAGGTCTGCTTGCGTATTGCCTCTAGTATCTCGACAGCGATCTCATCCCGTTTGCTCGAATAGAGTTCCTCCGGCTTGTAGCGGCCGGCAATAGAGCGGCCTTCACCACGCAGCACCGGCGCGATCACGACATCGAAATAACCCTGCCCGATAGTGACCTGGAGACTGTCCAGCTTCTCAACGCGGGGGCGGTACCAGATCGAGGTTTCCAGTCCGACACTGGCGCCATCGGAGGTCAACACCTGCAGCACCTCTTTGGCTTCCTGCAGCTTGATATTGTAGACATAGATCGAGTTCCAGGGCAGGTGCCAATTGAAACCTTCCTTATAGATCTTGCCCATCTCGGTACCGCTGCCAAACTTGAAATACTTGACACCGAGGCTGCCGGAAGGAATCTGCGTGCCGCAACTGGTAAGAACCATGGGGGTCAGGAAAATCAGGGCCAGCAGCAGCACCATGATCGTGCTCTTAGGATTGCGCATAGTTCACCCTCCTTGGGGTTTGACGTTATCTTGAATTACTACCGACGAAGTGGGGATGTATTCAATCTGAGCCCGGATCATACTATTTGGTCGGGGTCAGCACAAAGCGCGCATCGACCGCGCGAGTTTTGTCTTTCTCAGATGACACGATAAATGGGTTAATGTCAATCTCATCGAAGTCGGTGAAGTCGCGCAAGAGTTGCGAGAGCCGCAGGATAGAATCTTCGATTGCGGGAATCTGCACCGGCTTGGAACCCCGGAACCCGGTCAGCAGCTTATAGCCGCGTACCGACTGCACCATTTCTTTGGCATCGATATCGGAAAGCGGTGAAATCCGGAAGGTGACATCTTTCATCACCTCAACATAGATACCGCCGAGACCGAACATAATGAGCGGCCCGAACACCGGATCGGTGGTCATACCGATCACTGTCTCGACGCCACCGCCGACCATCTCCTGCACCACTACCGAGAATTTCTCGCCACTGCGCGAGGTCTTCATGATCCGCTTTTCCATCTCTACGTAAGCGTTCTCGACTTCTTCGACCGTGCGCAGATCGACCGCCACCGCGCCGACATCGGTCTTGTGGAGAATGTTCGGCGTGTTGACCTTGACCACCACCGGCAGCCCGATCTTTTTGGCGATCTGCCCCGCCTCTTTGTTGCTGAAGGCAAACTTGTAGGTGGCGCAGGGGATACCGTAAGCATCGAGAATCTGCATCGCCTGCTGGCCGACCAGCGCCGTCTGTTTGGCCTGACGAGCCTCGGCAATCAGGGCTTTGACCTTCTTTTTGTCACCTTTGAACTCAGGGAACTGGCCCTCGGGCCGCTGCAGCCAGCGGCGGTAATTGTCGAGCCAGGAAAGCGTGCGGGCAATCGGTTCTGGAAAGATGTGTGCCGGGATGCCGTTGCGTTTGAGTTTCTCAAACCCGGCGCTGGCCTCGGAAAGCCCCATAAAGCAGGCATAAAGCGGTATCTTGCTTTTCTGCGCGGTTTCGATAAAGGCATCGGCGACATCGACCGGATCGATAGTTGCCGGCGGCACACAGATTGCGATCACCGAATCGATATTCTTGTCTTTGATAATGTGCGCCAGCGATTTGCGGAACTCCCTACCGGTCGCGCCCGCCACCAGATCGAGCGGGTTATGAACCGGCGTGCCTTTGGGCAGAATCGGCACCAGCGCTTTGACCGTCGCCGGTGAAAATTCCGGCATTTCCATGTTGAGATTGACCAGCGCATCGGTCGCGAGAATTCCCGGTCCGCCGGCATTGGTGACCACCGCGACCCGGTTGCCTTTCGGCACCGGCATCTTGGCCAGCGCATTGGCCACATCGAACATCTGGCTCACCGACCGCACCCGGATCACGCCGGTCTGCTGGAACAGCGCCTCGACTCCGGCCTCGAGTCCGGCCAGCGCGCCGGTATGCGAGGAGGCCGCTGCTGCGCCTTTGGTGGTGGTGCCGGCTTTGACCACGACAATCGGCTTACGCTTGGTGATTTCGCGGGCAATGGTAGTGAACCGGCGCGGGTCGCCGAAGTTTTCCAGATAGAGCAAAATGATCTCGACTTCATCGTCATCGGCCCAGTATTCGATAATCTCCGAGGCGTTGATATCGGCCTTGTTGCCGATCGAGGCAAACTGGGAAAAACCGACCCCAACCTCCTCGGCATGCTGCAAAATCGCCTCACCGAGCGCGCCCGATTGCGAGATAAACCCGATCTTGCCATAACGGGGCTGAATCTTGGAGAAAGTGGCATCGAGCCGCACGGAATCATGAGCGTTGATCACCCCAAAGCAATTGGGGCCGGTCATCCGCATGCCATATTTTCTGACCTTCTCCAGCAGTTCGATTTCAAGTTTGGCGCCGGCCTCGCCGGTCTCTTTGAATCCGGCGGTAATCACCACCAGCCCCTTGACACCTTTCTCGCCGCACTGGTCGACGACCTTGAGTACATGCTCTCTGGGGACGACGATGACCGCCAGATCGACGGCATCGGGCACATCGAGAATGGTGGAATAGCATTTGATCGAGTGGATCACCGACTTGGTCGGATTGACCGGGAAGACTTTCCCCTCGAATTCATAGTTGATGATATTATGCAGGATTTCGCGGCCGATGGCGCCGCGCCGATTGGTGGCGCCGATCACCGCGACCGATTTGGGCCGAAATATACTATCTAGATCTGGTTTCACGCTAACATCCTTTACCACAGGCCAATACGATTACAGGCAGGATATCGGGCGAGCGGTTGAAGTCAAGGAATTTCGGGGTCTTTGTAGGTCCGAACCCCTGCCTGCCCTGGACTTGATCCAGGGCGGTTCCGACGTTTTGTCGCGTGGTTGGCGTACGCCCTCGACCAGATCGAGGGCGCGCCAACTCTTTGTGATCCAGCTGGTGCACCGGGGGGTACACCAGCCACCGGCTTCGCCGGAATATCACCGGACTGGTTCGAGGGGACTTCGGTACCTAACCCAGACCAAAGCCTCGCCAGAGGCGCAGCGCCGGGTGGGAGAATGCTGGATTCAAAGATATCACCCTTGCGAGTGGGTTACCGGTTGAAGTCAAGGAATTTCGGGGGGCGGTTCGGACCTACGGGACACGCATGAACTTCTCATGCCAGTCCTCTAGCCGATCATACACAGCCGTGATGTGCTTTCCATGAGGTGTTTCTTTGGTGTCTACTCTCCAGAAGACATCCGAAGGGGCGGGATTCAGATACCCGGCTATATTCGCATTCTTGAATCGTCGGCCTCTGAAGGGAACGAATTTGGAATAGTGTTTATCAAGCGACCCATTCGGATCCGAACTGATGATGTCAATTCTCTTCAGGCGTTGCGAGCGGAGAACGGATGCCTCGAAAAGGTAGCGAATGTAGGTGTCGGAAATAGGCAGCGAGTAACCAAGAATTCGTATATGAGTGGCCTTCGATAACTCTGCATATGCCGACCGCCAAGCTTTCCTTAATGGTTCTGAGGTCCACTTGCGCCACGTAGGAGGGACGAGCGAGCCATTTATCGATCCGTGGAGCTTCGCAAGTGGAAGAGTGTCTTCAACTGCGTCGCCGCCGGGGCGACTTCTGAAATAGACTCGAATAATGTCCATGATTGTTTCCACCACCAGATCATAGTTGAGCGTCACCACAGCATACGTGCGACCGCTGGAGCGCTCTTGTGAAGCTTCAAGTTCAGAGATTTGCCCAATATCGGTGTCCACGTTTACCACCCCAAGCTGCAAGCGGAGCAGACTGAACACGAAATCAACGTACCCCTTCCACCTCAAATCGACAAAGAGTCCGCCTGGGAAGTTGCCCTTTAGAGGTTCAAACATCTTACCTTGACCGAGCCATTTCGAAGGCTTGGGAGCTGGTGGTGTGGATGCCTCTATTGTGTCCTTAATGAAATCGGTAAACCTCTCCAGAGGGGTGTCCTTACTAAGGAAATCCTCCATCTCGAGAATCGACAGTATCTCCTCGATGTTCAGCAGGTCAGTATCGTAGTAGGTCATGACCTTCCCCAAACGATCATTGTCATCCACAATGTCTTTGAAATGTGGGAATTGGTCCGGGTTGTCGTAGTAGAGATCCCTTGCCTTCTCCCAGAAGTTGCTCATAACGGGCAATCCCAGAGGTTGGGAGAACCCTGAGCCGAGAATGTAAACGATGTGTTCCATTGT
>JBDRQZ010000455.1:0-3797 GCA_043826025.1 bacterium
TCCTCAACTTCGGAGAGAAAACAGAATGTCCGCGCCGGAGCAAATTCCTCCGCGAATTCATCCTCAAGGCTGACCAGCGAAGTGTATTGCGTGCCGAGCGCCGGATTCTGATAGTCGACCATGAAGGTGATGCGAAACTGATCGGAGGGCACCACGACAATGTCGACGCCGCGATCGGGTTCGGAATAGGCCAGATGCGTGTCGATCTCAAAATATTCTTTGGGCTGCGACTGCTTGACAATGCCGGCCTCGAGCAGGATGTCGACAAAGGGCTTCGCGGAACCGTCGAACACCGGCGGTTCGATATTGTCGACTTCGATCACGAGGTTATCGATTTGCAGGCCGGCAACCGCCGCCATCACATGCTCGACCGTATAGATCTTGGCTTCTCCAGCCTGCAGGGTCGTGCCCCGGTCGAGGCCGATAACATGATCGATGTCGGCAGGCACCTCCGGCGCGCCCTCGAGGTCGGCGCGCACGAACTTGATGCCATACCCCGGCTTCGGCGGTTTGATCGTGATCGTGGAGTGGCACCCGGTGTGCAGGCCGACGCCGCTGCCGCTGGCTGCTTTCGCGATTGTCTGTTGGTGTTCTATCAATACGCGTCCCGCCTCAATGTGTCTCCGATTAGGCGGCCAATCTAACACAACGATCGAGCCTTTTCAACCAATTTTGCGTAATGGCGAAGTGCTTAGTCGACGGCGACATAGGGGCGCAGATCGGCCAGCCGTCGCGCGCCGATGCCTTTGACCTCGATCAACTGGCCGACCGAATCAAAGCCGCCGCAGGCGGTACGATAGTCAATGATCCGGCCGCTGATAACCGGCCCGATGGCTGGGAGAAGCTCAAGGCTCTCGGCCGGCGCGGTGTTGATATTAATCCTGAGTTGTCGGGATCGTAACGGAGCGGTGATAGCAGCCCCGGACGCCGCTGGCCGGCTCTTCGTCGCCGATGCCAGTTCGACCGGCTCGAAAATCAACTCGGCGGGAATGGTCTCGCTGGTCTTCTGATAGAGATAGATACCGCCCCCGACACAGAACAGCAGCAGGAGAACCACCAGGGCAAAGGTCTCCGCGCGATTAAAGCCGAAGACATCCCGCCACATTTCAAATAGGATCCTGTATTAACGACAGCATCAATTGCCCGACCAGTTCCAGCGACGCCGCGGAACACTTGTCGGGCGTGTCAGCAGTAGTATGCCAATAAGGGAAATCAAAGTCAATAATATCTACGGCCGGAATTCCCGCCGCCAGAAGCGAGAGATGATCGTCGTGGATCGGGTCAGTCAGATAATCGGGAAAGACCTCGCCCAGGCCGAGATCGTGGGCCCTGCCCCAGATGGCATCTACCAGGTCAGGCTCATAACGGACCGAGAACCCCTCCTGGGGAAAGCGTTGATTCTTGTCGCCGACCATATCGAGCACGATTGCGTACTGGTAGTCTTTCGGGTTCGCCAGGCGGGCAAATTCGCGTGAACCAATCAGATAGTTGTTGATGTCGCCCGGACGGCCCCAATCTTCGCCATCGAACAGCACCAGATCGATCCCCTGCTCTGAATCGAGCTCATGCAAATGGGTCGCCAACTGAAGCAGCACCGCGGTGCCGGAGGCACCATCATTCGCGCCGGGCAGAAATTCGTCACGACGCGCCGGATCGGGATCATGTTCCGCGCGCGGTCGGCACTCCCAGTGAGCCCCAATCAGCAGGCGCGGTCGCTTTTCGGGATTCAGGGCGGCGATGATATTGACGAGTTTCAAGGTGTCGCTGGAGTAGGGATCGGGATAGTCGAAGCGCTGCATCGAGACCGTGAAGCCAAGGCTGTCGAAATGCTGCCTGAACAATTCCTGAGCCTGCCGATGAGACTCAGTGTTCGGAACTCGGGGACCGAGATCACATTGGCGCTGCAGCCAGCCATACGCTGCCTCACCGTCGAAGGTCGGCGCCTGACCGCTGCCGCCCGGCTGGTTACCGCAACCGGCCGACAGCAGCAGCAGCAAGAAAGCTGACACTAGAACTTGATTTCTACCCACAGTCCCAGCTCTCGTCCATGAGTGTTGCGAGCCGTCTTCTTATCGGTCGAATCCCGCCAGCGCGCTGTCATCCCGCCATTGATGTTCTGCGAGAAAGAGTAGCTGGCACGAGTCTGAACCGTGAAGTCCGTCTTGTTATCAATCTCGGAGACCGGGTCGCCGGGGTCGCGTTTTTCGCTGCGATTGGTGGCGTAGCTCACGTCGACATTGAGCGTCAGATTAGCTTTGATCTTAAAGGAACCGAACAAAGGGATACCGAGTCGCGATCCACCCCGGAAAGTATAGGCGTTAGTGACCGAGAAAGTATTCGCAAAATCGATCGTCCGCGTGTCGAGTTGACCCAGTTGCTCACCGGTAGAGTAGAACCGCTGCCGGTCATTGCTGGATTTGTTGTAATAGAGCTGGGTCGTGAAATTGCTGGAGAACCTCCAGTTGACTGTCGCCTTCAGGAAGGGCGAGTAACTCTGGCTGATCACCGAGCTTTCGGCAAAACCGCCGCTCCGATTGACCTGTTTCTTCTCGGTCCTGGTGTACTTCGAGTCGAGCTTGAAACTACTGGCGAACAACTTGGTCCAGCGCAAAAAGAACAGATCTCCATACTCGAAGCCAAGGTCGGGGAAGGTCGTGGTTTCGTCGCGCAAGTGTTTATTGGAAACTTCAGAGGTGGCAAAGGCCCAGCGGGTAGTGACCTTCACGCCGAGGGGCAGAGCGACGCCCGATCCCAGGGAGTAGGACTCAGACTTCGACTCCGTATTAACCTGCGCCGTCCCGGTACTGACATCGATCACCTCGGCCTTGGGATCGCTGGACAATCCCCAGCGATAGAGTAGCTGCGGCCTCTCGGTGAAACCATTTCGTGAGAGTCGTTTGTCACGTTTGTAGGAGGCGGAAACCGGATCGATCCGCTTCGTGATATAGCGTAGCCCTCGCAAAGGATATTCGTAGAACGGGACCGCCGGGCCCTTTTCCTCTTCATCCTCCTGGGAGACGAGATCTTTCTGCTCCAGCGAGTCGGCGGCTGCGTCCCGCCGCGGTCGCGGGCGTGGAGCTGGTCTGCTGCTCCGTCTGCCGCCTGACTGCCCCGAGCCAGAACCCAGAAGCTTGTTAAGATCAAACGAAGAACTCACCGTCAGATTGCGGCTGTTGTCTACCGATCGAGTACCCGCAACCTGCTGTCGTTCCGGATCCAGATTCTCTGAATGGGTCGCGGTGAAATTGAAACGAGTGCCGGCGATAAAGGAGAGCAACTGGGGACTCCAGGAAGCACCGAAACCCTCCTTGAAGGTCCGCTCCTGGCCAAGTTTGAATTCACCCGGGTTGAAGGAGAGTTTCAACAACTCGGGATCCTCCAGATTGCGGTCAGTGTCCATGTTGTAGGTGAGCTTGACGCCAGGCAAGGGATCCATGCCACTGTTGATCTTGCCGCGGAAAGTTCGCGTGTATCTGGACGTGCTCTTGTCAAGGCTGTTGACCGAGAGACTCCGGGTGCGATCCACTGCACCATCGGTCGAGAATCGCGTTGGCAGCGGCCAGAGATCGGCACTGCTCACCGCCTTCGGCATAAACGGAATGAACTTCAGCGGCCAGAATATCTTAATGCCGTTGTGACGCTGCAATGGCAAATCATACTTCGCATTGGCATTGTATTTCTCAGATTCGTTGACCGGCTGCGTCGGGGTTTGACCACTGCTTTTCGAGAGGGTCACCCCGGAACTGAAGCGGTTAATGAAATATTTGAACACCGGATTATCGGTATCCGCGTTGAAC
>JBDRQZ010000456.1:0-4282 GCA_043826025.1 bacterium
GCCCGCAGATGATAAATGAAAATCGCCGAGCTAAGGGACAAAGAGTCGTAGGTCGGGAGCCCTGTGCTCCCGACGGCGCGTCTAAGACGCGCATTATTGGAATGCAAATGCAGATTATCGAACTGAGGGATAAGGAACGAATCGCTGAATACTTGCGGCGAAACCTCTATCTCAACATCTACCAACTCGGCGATCTCGATGACTACTACTGGCCCGATACCCAGTGGTGGGCCTTGCAAGAGGGCACAACAATCAACGCGCTGGTGCTGCTCTATACCGGCCTCTCGGTGCCGACGCTGTTGGCGCTGGTGGATCAGGATCACATGCCTTGTGTCGAATTGCTTTCACACTTGCTGCCGAAACTGCCTGAAGAGCTTTATGTGCACTACAGCGAGGGCTTGGCGGAGGTGCTGTCACAGCGCTACGAATTGCGGCTCTACGGCGACTGCCTGAAGATGGGTTTGCAGGATAGTGAACCGGTGTTGCGGTACGATACCTCTGCGATCGGCCAACTGAGTGAGGCCGACGAGCGCGAGTTGCTCGACTTCTACAAAGTTGCCAGTCCCGGCAACTGGTTCAACCGCCGGATGCTGGCCACCGGGCGCTACTATGGTATCCGACGCGACGGCAGACTTGCCAGTGTCGCCGGCGTGCACGTGGTTTCAGGGGAATATGTTGTCGCGGCGCTGGGCAATATCGCCACCCATCCCGACTGGCGCGGGCAGGGACTTGCAAAGCAGACGACCGCAAAGGTCTGCCAGATGCTGTTGAGTGATGGCTGCCGGATCGGTCTTAATGTGATGGCCGACAACATTGCCGCGGTAAAATGCTATTCGGCGCTTGGCTTCAAGGAGGCCGGGCGCTACTATGAAGCCCATGCGAGTGCTATTGATAGATGAGATCGACTACTGACGGACTGTATTTCTGAGATGCTGGAAACTCTCCGCCGCTGGCGTCACACCTTCCTGCCACTGCCGGTCAAGTATGGCCGTCGCTTTCGCGAGGTGTTCGAGTTGCTCCGCAACCATCGTAACGTCTCGCGCGAGCAGCTCGAGGCCTATCAATGGCAGCAGCTCAAAGCGCTGCTCGATTACGCTTATCAGCATGTGCCCTTTTACAAGCAGCGCTTCGACTCACAGGATATCCGACCTGAGGATATCAGGACCAAGGCCGATTTCCGTAAACTGCCGATCCTGACCAAAGATGATGTCATCGCGAATCGGGAGAGTCTCAAGTCGGATGAGTTCGTCAAGTTCAAACCGATTCTGACCTTGACCTCTGGCACTACCCGTGACAACACCGCGCTCTATCGCTCACGCGACACCGAGATCTGGCGTTCGGCGGTGGCCTGGCGGTATTTCTTCGAGATCGGCTATCGTTTCCGCGACCCCCGTGTCAGAATATCGATACCGCTGCGTCATCAATCTGATCTCGGCAAAATGCCGGTCGACTTCAATGAGAATGCGTTGATGATCGAAAGCCACCTGATCACGCCGGAGTTTGCGCCGGTGATCTACGAACGCATCCGAAGCTTCAAACCCAAGCTGATTTACTGCCAGCCGGAGAATCTGGTGCAACTCATCATCTACTGCCGCGAGCACGATCTCGAACCGTTCGAAGTGCCGCTGGTGCTGTCGGTCGGTGAGGCGTTGTTGCCGGAGTTCAAGACAATCATCACTGAATTCATGAACTCCTGGGTGGTGGACTACTATGCCAATCGGGAAAACGTAGTGGCGGCAGGCGAACTTGGCGATGGCCGCATGTATACTTTTGGCGACTACTGCTATCCTGAATTTCTCGGCAAGGATGGCGTGCCGGTGCAGGGCAAGCCGGGGGAGATTGTCTCAACCTCGCTGGTCAATTATGCCTTCCCACTGATTCGCTATAACACTGATGACATCGGCATCGATCGCGGCTATGCTGCCGACGGACTCTGGCCGATGCCGACCATGGAAATGTATGGCGGGCGGGGCAAAGACCTGATCGTCACGCGCAAGGGCATCGTCAACCCCCGACCATACTCCCTGTTCACCGGGATCGGCTTCGTAAACTTCCATCAGCTACAGCTCGAACAGCTCTCCCTTGATGAGGCTGTTCTGCGAGTTGTTCCCAGTGCGGCATTTGACCGTGAGCGCGAACTGCCCGGACTGGAGAAGTCGGTTCGTGAGTACTTTGACAATCAACTGCGGATAAGAGTCAACCTGGAGTTGGTTGACGAGATTCCTCGCACCGCCAGCGGGAAATTCAAGTTTGTCATTTCCGATCTGGCGATGCAGTACCTGCGGGACAACTATGTTCGCGGCGCCGGGTCTGAAGACAATGATCGCTGACCGCCTATCCGCGACGGGTCGAAACCTGGAGCCTGTCGCGGCCGTAAATTCAGGCAAATGAATTTCTACGACTGAGGGAAAGGAAATGAGGTGCCGAGCATGAGCGCGCGGGTGAAATGGGTTGAGAAGAAATTCGACTTCGATTTTCCAGCTGCCGACTATCCGAAAATCATCGGACGACTGCGCGAGGGACCTGATCGATTTGCCGAGGCAGTCGAAGGTCTGTCCGAGGAGGTTCTGCGGCGCAAGCCCGGTGGTGTTTGGTCGATCAAGGAAAACGTCGGTCACATGACGAATGTCGAACTCTTGTTCGATGGTCGACTCGATGACTATGAAGCAGGTCTGTCCGAGTTGCGGCCGGCGGATATGAGCAACTGTCGCACCGAAAAGAGTGACTACAATGATCTGTCGCTCGAACTGCTCCTGGGATTATTCCGCACCGCACGACTGCAAACGCTGAAGCGGCTTGAGGCTTACCCCCCGGAGGCCTTTGGCAAAGCCGCATTCCACCGGCGTCTGGGTGTGCAGAAGCGACTTGTCGACACGATGTTCTTTTTCGCCGAGCATGATGAGCACCATCTGGCGACGATTAACGGGTTGAAGCGGTAGTCCAGGCTCTTGCGGAAGCTCCATATCCGGAAGTATCAACGCAGTGGCTGCGGTGAAGGGCTGTCGACGCAGTAATGCTCGCCAAGGGCGTGGCAACCTTCTGAGAAGGCTAACGTAAAGGATGGTATAAGCTAAGAGTTTCAGAGGGTCGACGCTTCCTCCTCATCACGACGCATATATTGCGTCTCATCTTTGACCGCGTGTTTTCGTCCCCACTAATCCTCTAGTTCTCAAGGTCTTATGTATCTTGGCGGAGCGTTGATCTCGGCACGGTGTTTGCAACTATCAAGCTCGGGAGAGCCTCACAACCCTCCCGCCAGTTTGTCTCTTCGCACCAGAAAAAGTGGGCCGCACCTTTGGCCTTGAGGGATTAAGACAAGTCGAGCACAACATTGGAGGTATCCCAATGCCCAGACGCAAGCAACGCGAAGAGTACGCCACGATCGGGGAAAAGGATATCTGGCATCCCTACGAGTTGCAGTCCCTGCCAATGCGGAAGTTTGTCCAGATCATCGACAAGATTCTGCAACGGGACTATTTGATGCTGGATCACACCCATTGCGCGCGCACGCTGGAGTTCTAAAGAGGAATCTTCCGGCTGTGTGACGCAGTTCCGGGCGCAGGGGGCAGGTTTAGAGAATCGGCAGGAAAATGCCGGCGGAAAGCAACGCGACCGACTTAACCGAACGCAAAGCACTTTTTGGCCACTGTTTCAGTCGACGGCCGAGGCGGCAACGGATCTGCCGCCGCGGTCGGGCGGTGCTTCTCTTCGACTGATCGTGACATAGATCGGCGGGAGGCAGGGATGCTTCCCGCCATTCAATTCCCGCTAAATCGTGGGCGGGCGGAGCTGCTGGGGCATCACCCTGATTCGCGGGGGGAGTGGAGGTGATAGACTCCGACCCCGCCTGCGTTTAGATTAGATCCACTTGCCGGTAACGGCGCCGGCGGCCGGCACTAAGAAGGTGTCGGGTCGGCGCCCGCCCCGGCCCGGAATTTCACCGATCCAACCGACTGTCGTCGACGCAACTCATGACCGATAGATAATCTAGGGAAAGGGGCATTAGTGACGGGAACTGCCGGCGCGGTAATCTGTTGCCTAAAATGGACTTGACAAATCCGCGAAGCGGGATAGATTATAAATTGGAAAGGTGCAAACCTCTCGCGCCGACTTGTTGTCCTTACCGAGAGAGACTTGTGACAGGAAAAGAGCAATTCATATCGCTGCTGGCGGCAGCTCTGCTGCTGCTCTCGAGTGTGCCGACACTAGCGCTCGATCAAGCGCGGCTGGAGGCCGATGTCGTCTCTGGCAGATTGAGCCACGCCGAGGCGGCACAGATTCG
>JBDRQZ010000457.1:0-5587 GCA_043826025.1 bacterium
AGAGGAAAAGGAATATGCTGATATTCAAAAGACCATCTGAGATGGAGTTTCGCCAGGTAAAGCGGCTGTTGGCCCAGAAGAATATGCCTTCGGACAGAACCGAGGCGCCGCCTGAAGAGTTCACGATTCTAAAGAAAGATGATCGTCTGCTTGCTTGCGGCAGCCTGCGCTTGCAGGAATCTTATGGAGTAATCGAGCATGTCGCGGTCAAGGCCGACACCAAGACCAGCGAGTGGACCAAGATGATTGTCAAGAAGTTGCTTGAAACCGGTCCGCCGACTATCTGGCTGACGACTGATACCCCTAAGTTCTTCGAGCAGTTCGACTTCGTGACCAGTAAGCAGATCCCGAAGGACCTTGCGCGGCGAGTCGAAGCGCAATATCCGGATGGGGGCAATCGCTACAAGAGCATGGTTTATACCCGCAAGAAGTAGCGCCGTCACTACCGTGAACTCGGTGATTCACTCCCCAGCTAAAGGAAATCCGCGTAGAAACAGCGGTTCCCGGCTCATCTATGCCCTGGCGGCACTGATGGTGGCCTTGCTGTTCCTCGGCTGCGCGACCACCGGCCCGGGTGGGCAGAAGTCGCTGATTCTGATTTCGACCTCGCAGGAGGTCGCTCTCGGCAACCAGTTCGACGATCAAATTCGCACCGAAGCCAAAGTGCTGGCCGACCCGCAGTGGCAGCAATACTTTAACGAAATCGGGCAATCTGTTGTCGCCGTGTGTGATAGAAAAGATATCGAGTATCACTTCACGGTGATTGAATCTGATGATGTCAACGCTTTTGCTACCCCCGGCGGCTATGTCTACATCTACACCGGTCTGTTGAAGTTAATGGACAATGAAGCGCAACTCGCGGCGGTGACCGCTCATGAGATCAGCCACATCGTCGCCCGGCATTCGATCCAGCGGCTCCAAACTGCGATGGGGATTTCGCTTCTGGAACAGCTTGCGTTCGGCGGCGAGAGTTCTGCGCTCCAGGATGTCGTGAATCTCGGTGTTGGGATCGCGCTGCAGGGTTACTCGCGTCAGGATGAACATCAGGCCGACGAGTATGGCGTAATCTATATGACCCGTGCCGGCTACAATCCTGAAGGCGCGATCGAGCTGTTTGGCAAGCTCGCCTCGCTGGGGGATCATCAGGCGAACGTTTTCGAACAACTCGCCAGTTCCCATCCCGACACGCAGTCCCGCATCGATGCCGTCGAGCAGCAGATCCACACGAGCTTCCCGCAGGCGGTCCAACGCCCGAAGAATCCCTCCCGCTATCTGCAGCACAAAAACCGCCTCCCGGCCTCAGATTCAGCCACTCAGACCGCTCCCTGACTCCGATCCAGATTCCTCCGGCCGACGTGAAATCGTGAGAATCAGGCCAGCTTGACTTCGTGAATTCTGAGTCTCCTGTTGCGCCTGCCCGCTCTCACCGGGAGCCCCCTCGGCAAAACATGGGTGGCACCGGTGCGCATCGTTTTGGCGCACTGCGTGGGCCGGCGAGTCGCCGAAATGGTTGACAAATGGGATAGATTTGCCTATATTTTGGCCGAATATACTCCTAATACAATCCGGGCCGGACGACACTACAAATCACCGTCATTCGAAAACCGGTGCCGATCGAAAGAACGTCTGTCTCCTTCATGAGGGATATGCCAAATGAATAGGTATCGGTCACTACGAAACAGGGCCTGCCTTATGGTTCTGGCAGTTTGCCTGTCGGGTGGTTGGTTGCTGGCTGCTGCCGGACCTTATGCCTGCGAGGATGATCTGATTGAGGTCATGTTTGCGCCTGCATCAGAGGTGCGGCTGCGGGATGGGGCGCTGGTCGATCTGAAAGCCGACGCGCTTCTCGGCGTGGAGAGTGTTCTACAGCGGGCCGGGAGCGCTACCTGGCAGCGTATCTGCAATGTGCCGGAAGAAAAGCTCGATGAATTGCAGGTGCGGGGCGAGGCGAAATCTGGCGAGCCGCTTTACAACCTGAACAATATCTACCGGGTACGGATACCGAAAGGTAACGATGTTTGGAAGATTTCCGCCGAACTGGAGGCGTTGCCGGGGATCATTTTGGCGCGTCCGGTACCCAAGCCGATGCCGTCGCCGAATCCGATCAGCTATCAGCCACAGCAAAATTACGAGGATCCCGCCAGCTCTACTCCGACCGGTATTGATGCCGAGTACGCCTGGACCCAGTCGGGTGGTGACGGAACTGGTGTCACTATTTGCGATCTGGAGTATGGCTGGAACTACGATCATCTTGGTATCTCCAAACTCGACGCCAGCGACCAGCTCAATGCCGACACGGTACATCTGCCCAGCGGCGAGACCGATGATCACGGCACGGCGGTGGTCGGCGTGCTGGTCTCGGACAATAATGGCTGGGGGACCACCGGCATCGCCTATGGCGCGGATATCAAAGTCTGCGGGACCTACTATGGCCCGTCGGCTTCGCCCGCCTGGAATGTACCGGGGGCGCTGGCAATTGCGATTGCGGCGCTGTCCGCTGGCGATGTGATTGTGATCGAGAACCAGTGGGACTGGAGCGATCCCTTCACGGCGCATCCCGATTTCATCCCGATAGAGTGGTGGCTGAACTACTATCCCAATGGCCAGAGTTTCAACGGCGTCTACGCCGCGATTCAGACTGCCGTCGCAAACGGCATCCACGTGGTGGAGGCCGGTGGTAATGGCGGCGCGCCGCACACCTATGTCGGCATTAATACTGACGCGATCACTTGGTATGGCAATTCCGGCGCGATCATTGTCGGGGCAGGGGGAGCCTATCCGGGTGGAGTGCGGCCGGCGGCGCCGGAAGGGGATTTGCAAAAAGTCGATTACTCCAGCTATGGTTCTCACTACAGTCTGCAGGGTTGGGGTGAAAACGTAGTCACTACCGGCTACAGCGATCTCTACAGTGCCGAAGGCAAGAACCTCTGGTACACGGCGCAATTCGCCGGAACCTCCAGCGCCACCCCGGTAGTGGCGGGGGCGGTGGCCTGCTGTGTCGGTTACTGGAAAGCCAAAGGTCACCCGGTTGCGAACCTGACTCCCCAGTTGCTGCGCGACATTCTGGTTAACACGGGCACTGCGCAGATCATGCCGCCCAACTATCATATCGGCCCGCGACCCGATCTGCAGGCGGCGATTCTGCAGCTCTCGGTCGAATGGACAGATGTAACGCCGGCCGTGCTGGAGATGGGGCTCGATCACACCTCGGGAGCGGCCTGGGGCGACTACGACAATGATGGAGATGAGGACCTTTATGTCGGCAACTCAGGAAGTCCCAACTACCTCTTCCGCAACGATTCGGGGACTTTTGTCGATGTGACCAGCGGGCCTCTGGGCGATGCCGGCTTCTCGCACGGCCTGGCCTGGGGAGACTATGACAACGATGGTTGTCTCGATCTCTATCTTTCCCGCAGCACGGTGCCAAACGTTCTGTTCCACAACGAGTGCGATGGGACGTTTGCCGATTCGACGCACTCGCCGGTGGACCATTCCGGTACCAGCACCTCTACCGCCTGGGGAGACTATGACAATGATGGCGATCTCGACATCTATCAGGTCGATGCCGCCGGACCCAACAAGCTGTTCAACAACGATGGTGGCAGATTCTCAGATGTCACCAGTGGTCCGGAGGGCGATGCCGGCTACGGCCTCAGTGGTGTCTGGGGCGACTACGACAATGACGGCGACCTCGATATCTATCTCTCGAATTACAACGGCCAGGCTAATCACTTATTCCGTAACGATGGCGGCAGTTTCACCGATGTGACTTCACCGCCACTCGACGACGCCTGGTATGGCTTGGGGGCCTCCTGGGCCGATTACGACAACGATGGCGATCTGGACCTCTATCTCTGCAACTCGACGAGTTCTAACAAGCTGTTTCGCAACGATGGCGGTGGGAGTTTCACTGATGTCACCGCCGGCCCGCTCGGCTACACTGGCAGCAGCTACAGTGGCACCTGGGCCGACTATGACAATGACATGGACCTCGATCTGTATCTGGGGAATGGCAGTGCTGCGAACCAGCTTCTGCGGAATGACGGCAGCGGAACTTTCACCGATGTGACACAATTCGTGCTCGCCGATACCGGGGCGTCAATCGGTGTCGCCTGGGCAGACTATGACAACGACGGTGACCTCGACATCTTCCTGGCGGAGTATTTCGGCGGTGGCGGTTATCACAACCGTCTGATTCGGAATGAGGCGGGGCACATGAAGCACTGGCTGCAGGTGAAGGCGATTGGGACTATTTCCAACCGGGCGAGTATCGGAGCGCGGGTACGTGTAGTGGCGGGTGGGGTCTCTCAGATCCGAGAGATCTGCGGCGGCAGCGCTGCCTATTTCTCGCAGAGCACCCTGATCGCCGCCTTTGGCCTGGGTGACAATACCGATGTCGATACCCTGCAGGTTACCTGGCCCTCCGGAACGGTGCGAACCATTCTGTCGCCCGCCGGCGATGTGCTTCATACGGTGTATGAAACGCAGACCTACATCTGTGGTGATGCCAATACCGATGGTGTCGCGAACATCACCGATGCGGTGTACCTGATTCAGTATATCTTCAATGGCGGACCGCCGCCTGAGCCGCTCGAGTCCGGCGATGCCAACTGCGACGGTGTCGCGAACATCACCGATGCGGTTTACCTGATCCAGTACATTTTCGGGGGTGGTCCCGATCCTTGCGACCCGGATGATGATGGGATGCCGGATTGTTGAGAGAGAAGTGAAATAACCCTCCCAAGAGAGTGGGGGAGTCTTGCGCCCGGCGGCTCTAACAGGCCGCCGGGTGTTTTTTTGTCTGTAGCCGCGGGTCGTCGGTGAGAGCCGGGACCGGGGCTCACTGTCAAGCGGAATAAGTGAAAAAGAGAACTAGTTTTTTGTTGACCCCCCAGGCTTGAACTGCTATCAAGGCATCTAAGTTGGCGTCGCTTTGGAGTTCGGCGTCAATTGGCAGATGTCGGCAAAAATAGCTACTGCGAGAATACTTACCTGCCGACAAAAGAAACAGAATGTGCAAGGCCTGAACAGTCGACTTAGTCGATTGTAGGATGGACCTTTAGCTCGACGTAGGTGGCCTTGGTCGCCGGATCGAGTTCATTAAGTGCCCAATTGGGCCATTGAGGTCACGGTGGTGTGGTCAAACCGCCATACTGGTGGTGGTTTGGGAGGGCCTCGCCCCACATGTTTATGTACTTGCTCTTTAGCTGGTTATGCAATTCAGAGTGTTGTTGAAAACCAAGTTTAACCTGGCTGACGCAAACCCAGAGCTACGGCACAGCCCTTGCCATGGTTGTATGTGCAACTGTGAACGACTTCGATCCAGCAGGGGTGTGCTAGAATGAAACAAAGAGTAACAACCACAACAATTCTGCTTCTTTGCCTCGCTCTGATTCTGCCCGCCACCGCGACTGCCGGCAATGGCACGGCCAGTGGCGAGTTCCTGAAGCTTCCGGTGCTATCACGTGGCGCTGCCCTCGGCGGCGCGCTGGTGGCAACGGCCACGGGGACCGAGGGCCTGCTCTATAACCCGGCCACTCTGGGGCTGGGGCAGGGCCGTGAAGTTTCGCTCTCTCACAACGAACTC
>JBDRQZ010000458.1:0-2752 GCA_043826025.1 bacterium
CGCCGATGTTGCCGGTGCGGATGAGGCCAAAGAAGAGCTGCAGGAGATTATCGAGTTTCTCAAGGAGCCGGGCAAATTCCAGCGCCTGGGAGGCAAAATCCCCAAGGGTGCGCTGGTAGTCGGGCCTCCGGGTACCGGCAAGACTTTGCTCGCGCGGGCAGTGGCCGGCGAGGCCGGGGTGCCCTTTTTCTCGATGTCTGGTTCCGATTTTGTCGAGATGTTTGTCGGTGTGGGAGCCTCACGAGTTCGCGATCTTTTCGATCAGGGCAAGAAGCACGCTCCCTGCATCATTTTCATCGATGAGATCGACGCGGTGGGGCGGTTACGCGGCGCCGGTCTGGGTGGCGGACATGATGAGCGCGAGCAGACTCTGAATCAACTTCTGGTGGAGATGGATGGTTTCGAGTCGAATGATGGCGTGATCCTGATCGCCGCCACCAATCGACCGGATGTGCTTGATCCGGCGCTGCTGCGCCCGGGACGATTTGACCGACAGATCGTGGTCAGCCTGCCCGATGTCAAGGGTCGTGAGGGTATCCTGCAGGTACATGCCAAGAAGCTGAATCTCTCGGAAGATGTCAATCTCTCGCTTCTGGCGCGCGGTACGCCCGGCTTGTCAGGTGCCGACCTGGCGAATGTGGTCAATGAGGCGGCGCTCCTGGCGGCGCGTCGCAACGCCGGCAAAGTTGAGATGCAGGACTTCGATCAGGCCAAAGATAAGGTGATGATGGGGGCGGAGCGGCGTTCGCTGGTTATCTCCGATGATGAGCGCCGCTCGACCGCCTATCATGAGGCGGGGCACGCGCTGGTCGGCAAGCTGTTGCCCAAGGCCGATCCGGTCTACAAAGTGACGATCATCCCGCGTGGTTTGGCGCTGGGGGTCACTAGTTTCCTGCCGATCGAGGAAAAACACACCTACTCGAAAGAGTTTCTTGAGACCAAGCTGATCTATTTGATGGGTGGTCGCGCGGCGGAGAAACTGGTGTTTGATGAATTCACTACCGGCGCGGGTAATGATATCGAGCGCGCGACTACGCTGGCGCGACGGATGGTCTGCAGTTGGGGGATGTCGGATAAGCTGGGGCCGCTGTCATTTGGTGAAAAGCAGGAGGAGATTTTCCTCGGCCGCGAGATTTCGCAGCACCGCGACTTTTCGGAGGAAACGGCGCGGGTAATTGATGGGGAAGTTCGCGTTATCGTCGAAAGCGCCGCCGAGCAGGCGGACGAAATTCTGCGCAACAATCTCGACAAGCTCCATTTGCTGGCCACCGCGCTGCTTGAGCATGAAATACTCGATTCAGTTGAGATCGATCAGATTCTGAGAGGAGAGAAACTGGACCGTCTGCCAGTGCGTAGCGAATAGAAATGACCCCGGCCCTAGCCTCGACCAAACTTGAGCAGCTCGCTCAGCTCTTCCAAAGACAAGACAAGATTATTGTGATGGGGGTGCTCAATGTCACCCCCGACTCATTCTCCGATGGCGGACAACATTTCCAAAGCGAATCCGCCATTCGGCGAGCGCTGGAAATGGCCGAACAGGGTGCTGACATCATCGACATCGGTGGCGAATCGAGTCGGCCCGGCTCGCAGTCGGTCAGTGTCGCTGAGGAACTGCGCCGGGTGCTGCCGGTGATTGAGGCAGTGTCGGCGCAATCTGAAATCCCGATCTCAATCGACACGATGAAATCCGAAGTCGCCGAGGCGGCTCTGAGCGCCGGTGCGACAATTGTCAACGACGTCTCCGGTCTGCAGCAGGATCCCGAGATTGCGGCGGTCGCAGCCCGCCACGGCGCCGGACTGATTTTGATGCACATGCGGGGTACGCCGGCCACGATGCAGGCGGATACCGAATATGACGATTTGATAATAGAGGTCACCAAGTTCCTGACGGCGGCAGTTTGGCAAGCTGAACGCTCCGGCGTTTCCGAGAAAATGATTATGGTTGACCCCGGCATTGGATTCGGTAAAGATACTACTGGCAACCTGGAGCTAATCAGATCGGTAGGTCGGTTGCGCAGAGAGTTGAACAAACCGGTGCTGGTGGGCGCCTCGCGCAAATCTTTCATCGGCAGACTGACCGGCGCCGTGGTCGACAACAGGTTGCCCGGTTCACTGGCCGCGATCACGGCGGCAGTCATAAATGGCGCGGCGGCGGTGAGGGTGCACGATGTCGCTGCCAGCAGACAAGCGGTGGATATCGCAATCAAACTGAGGCCTTAGCATCACGATGGAGCTGTTTAGTTACAAGTTTCTGCGGTTTACGGCCGTTGACCTGATCGACGTGCTCGTCGTGAGCTTCATCTTCTATCGTTTCCTCGCCCTGCTCAAAGGCACTCGCGCCGCGCAGATGATCGGCGGCCTGATGCTGCTGTTTGTGATCTCCTTTTTTGCTTATTGGTTTCAATTGCAGGGGCTGATGTGGCTCTTCTCCAATCTGGCGACCGTCGGTTTTATTGCGCTGGTGGTGCTGTTCCAGCCGGAGATTCGCGGGGCGCTGGCGAGGATCGGTTATTCCCGGCTGGTGCGGTACTTCAATCGCAGCGGGCAATTCGAGTGGGTTGATGAAGTCGTCAAATCGGTGACTCGCATGTCGGAATTGCGGCAGGGGGCGTTGATTGTGATCGAACGCACTATCGGCCTGCGCGAGTATGCCGCCAGCGGTTCGCGGATCGAGGCCAAACTCTCCAGCGAAGTACTCGGCACGATTTTCACTCCCTACACCCCACTACATGATGGCGCGGTGATTGTGCGC
>JBDRQZ010000459.1:0-3299 GCA_043826025.1 bacterium
GACAACCAGGAGTAGCTGGAGCAAAACAGAATGGCTGGTAAGGCTT
The DNA here is from genome assembly GCA_043826025.1 of bacterium. Taxonomy (GTDB): domain Bacteria; phylum Zixibacteria; class MSB-5A5; order CAIYYT01; family CAIYYT01; genus JBDRQZ01. The sequence continues at coordinate 47 of JBDRQZ010000459.1, forward strand.
TTCCATATTCAGACAAGGTTATGGACCATTTCCTCAACCCGCGCAATATGGGCGAGTTGGAGGACGCCAACGCGGTCGGCGATGTCGGCAATCCCGCGTGCGGCGATATGATGCGCCTCTATCTGAAGATCGAGAATGATGTAATTGTCGATGCCAAATTCAAGACTTTTGGCTGCGGTGCGGCAATTGCGACCTCCTCGATGCTGACCGAATTGCTCAAGGGCAAGAAGCTGTCGGAGGCCAAGAAGATTTCCAATGAGGCGGTTGCCGATGCGCTCGACGGTTTGCCGCCGGTCAAAATCCATTGCTCGGTGATGGCTGAGGAGGCGTTGGCCGAAGCGCTTAAAGATTACTTTGCAAAACACCCTGAAAAAGCGAATTAGCGAGCTGTGAGAGGGAATTTAAGATGACGGATGCCAAACAGGAAATGGCTGATATTCTCAAGGTCGGAATCAAGACCGAGATTGAGGGACAGAATTTTTACAGCAGGATGGCGCAGAAGATCTCGCACCCCGAGACCAAGAAACGGGTGCAGCAGATGGCTGCCGATGAGGTCGTGCATGAGCGTCGCCTGCGCGAACTCTACGACAAGGTAATCGGTGGCGATCCGGCGGATTTGCCGAAGACGGGCCTGGATATCTATCAGCAGGCGTTCGGCGAGCGCGATCTGACCGAAGCGGACAAGTTCAAGTTTATCGACCTGGCGATGGAGGCCGAACTCGATGCGGCGCGTCGCTACAAGAAAGGCGAACAGGCCACCGACGATCCGGCAGTGGCCAAGGTTTTTGCCGAGCTGGTCGCCGAAGAGGATGGCCATTACAATATGCTGATCGCGGAAAAAGAAGCGTTGCGTGGCAATATCGACTGGTTCAGTTTCGGCGAACAGGCGATGATGGAGGAGTAAGCAGAGAGGCAGGATGGCAGACAAAGTATACGACATCACAATAATCGGTGGCGGCCCGGCGGGGCTGTTTGGCGCTTTCTATGCCGGGATGCGGGCGGCGAGCTGTAAGATCATCGACGCCGGTGACAAGCTGGGCGGGATCATGGTGACCGAATATCCGGATGAGATTCTGCGCGATGTCGCCGGATTTACTTTGGTCTCGGCCAAAGCGCTGGCGGCCGACCTGGTGCGGCAGATGGAGATTTACAATCACACCGTTTGTCTGGGTGAGAAAGTTGTCGAGTTCAAACGCGAGGGCGATAACTGGAAGATCAAGACCGACAAAGGTGAGCACCTCTCAAGAACTATCGTACTTGGCCTGGGTGACTACAACCGGATGCGGGAGCGCGCCAAAGCGTTTTGCGAGATGATCGAGGCGCTCGGTGTCAAAGTCGACCAAGCCGGTGTGGTGGTCGATGAGAATATGCAGACCAGTGTGCCGGGGCTGTTTGCTTGTGGCGATATCATCTCCAAAGCCGACGATCTCAAACGGATCACGCCGGCCAATGCTGAGGCGGCGGTTGCGGTCAACAATGCGGTTAAACATATCCGGCCCGATTCCGACACCTTCCCCGGATATTCAACCGATCTCAATCAGGCCAAAAAGTAAGGGCAGCAGCGACCACCAAAGTCGCCTGCCTCTGTGAATAGTGTCATGGGTGCAGCAAAGGTCTACATCGAAACCTATGGCTGTCAGATGAATGAGTATGACAGCGAAATCGTGCGGGGGATTCTGACCAGTCGCGGTCATGCGCTCACCGACAATCTCGATGAGGCCGACACGATCTTTTTGAATACCTGCTCGGTCCGCGAGAATGCGCATCAGAGGGTGCTCAAGCGGATCGAGATGCTGCGTGCCTCGAAGAATGGCAACGGCGGTGTGACGATCGGTGTGCTGGGCTGCATGGCGCAGGCGCTCAAGCAGCAACTGCTGGAAGAAGGTGTCGGGGTCGACATCGTTGCCGGGCCGGACAGTTATCGTCGGCTGCCGGAACTGCTGGCCGAAGTCCGCGAACTAGGTCAGCCGGGCGCCGAATTAGTGCCCGACAAGTTCGAGACCTACAGCGATCTGTTTCCCACCACGCAGACCGGCAAGGTCAATGCCTGGATATCAGTGATGCGTGGTTGCGACAACTACTGCACTTTCTGCATCGTGCCCTACACCCGAGGCCGCGAACGTTGCCGCGAGCCGGAGAATGTGCTGGAGGAGGCGCGCGCGCTGGCGGCGTCGGGTTACAAGCAGATCACGCTGTTGGGGCAGAATGTCAACTCCTACCGGCATGGTCAGCATGATTTCGCCGCGTTGATTCATGAGATCAGCAATATCGACGGGATCGAGCGGATCAGGTTCACCTCGCCGCATCCCAAGGATTTCCCGGAGCGGCTGATCGGCGTGGTAGCGAAAAACCGCAAAGCCTGCAAGCATATTCATCTGCCGGCGCAGTCGGGCAATTCGCGCGTCTTGAAAATGATGAACCGCACCTACGACCGCGAGGAGTTTTTGGCGCTGGCGCATAAGATGAGAAGTGAGATTCCCAATCTCGCGCTTTCCACCGATGTCATTGTCGGGTTCCCGACTGAGACCCGCGCGGAGTTTGAGGAGACACTCTCACTGATGCGTGAGGTCGAGTTCGATTCGGCCTTTATGTTCAAGTACTCCGAACGGCCCGGCACCACCGCGGCCAAGAAGTTCCCCGATGATGTCTCTGATGAAGAGAAGACCGAGCGGATCACGCGGCTGGTCGACCTGCAGCGGGAAATCGGGCTGAAGCGCAATCAGGCGCACCTGGGCGAGACCTTTGAAGTGCTGGTAGAAGGCCCCGCGAAAAAGTCAGGCCAACTTATGGGCCGCACCGACGGCAACAAGATTGTCGTCTTCCCCGACCAGGGCCAACTCCCCGGCGACTTTGTCTCCATCACGATTTCCGAAGTTACCCCGAATACGCTGATTGCTTAAACCCGTGCCCGGCAGATGCCCACATCTGCCCCAGGTCCGGTCGCGGTGGCCGCAGGCCATTCTTGTCGTTCTGGCGCAGCCTGCCCCCGAGTCCTGTGCCCGAGTTTCGTTGGGTATTCGTCGGGGGCCAGAACCCATGAAGCCAGCCAGTAGCCCACCTAGAGTCGAGCCTCTGCGAGGCGAGACGTCAGGTGGGGAATTCGAAGATCCCACCCGGTACGGACTCACGACATGGGTAACAGTTTGGACTCATGACATAGGTAACAGTTATCGTAGGGCACTGACGAAGGAGGTGTCGCAGTGCCTTGGAAGGAGACCTGTGTTATGGACGAGCGTTTACGTTTCGTGGGGGA
>JBDRQZ010000460.1:0-2731 GCA_043826025.1 bacterium
TTTATGCCTTCCACGGTTCTGCCTCTTCAGTGTGCTGCATGATTACGCCATTCTGGCGACTGATGACTTCTTTGGCGAAGAGAAAATAGTCCAGCGCGCCATTAGAATATGGCGCGTGCTCGAACACCGTCTTGCGCGCCAATTGCGCTTCTTTGATCTGGGTGTTGATTCTGATTTTGGTCGCGAACACTTTCTCTCCGAATTCTTCCAAAAGCTGGCTAAAAATCGTCCTGGAAATCCTGGTTCGGACATCGTAGAAAGTCGCCAGAATTCCGAGGATATCGACCCGTCGCCCGATCTTGCGATACATATCCTCAAGCAAGGCTATGGTCTTTTTGGCGCCCTCACAAGCGAAAAAGTCCATCGAAACCGGGACGATGATTTTGTCGACGAAATTCAGGACATTGAGGTTAATCAGATTCACGGTCGGCGGACAATCGCAGATAACATAATCGCTGCCGCGCAGCCGGGCGAGCACCTGCTGCAAACGAGTCTCCCGCTCAGTGAGACGCGCCAGGTGCAGTTCGGTTTCCACCAGCCGGCGGCCGCCGGAATCGATCAGATAGAGATTGGGACGCAGCCGCGTGAGATCAACTTCGCCGGTGATCAGCAGTTCCGCCAGGCCCTTGGCGGGGGTCTTGTCGAAAGCCATCGCGATATTGGCCTGACTGTCGCAATCGATCACCAGCACCCGCTTGCCCGACAACGCCAGGCAATGCGCGAGATTGATCGTCGTAGTGGTCTTGCCGGTTCCACCTTTGGAGGTAATGACTGCGAGTTTAACCATCAGTCTGCATCTTCCTTGCCGCCATCCTGCAATTTGCGTTCATAGGCCACGATGTCAAACTCTTCTTCATCCTCATCGGGCAATGAGATCTCTTCGATATCAAGTCCCTCGTCGGCTCGCTGCTGCCAGCCGCTGTCTTTTTGTTCTGCCAGTTCCACTGTAGATATTACGTTTTTCTTCTCAGCTTCGAGATCGATTTCTCCGACTCGCTCGCTGACTTTGGCGAAAAGCAGCTCCAGTTGCTCTTCGCTGACTTGTCCTTCAAGCTCAGCGAACATCGCCGTCAGGATCTCCTGCTGCTCCAGCCCAACCTGGCGGTCGCCTAGACGTTGCCGCCATTTGTCGGTGCGCTCCTCCTCTTTCTGGCGCAGTGACTCCTTGATCCGCTCGACATAATGACCGCGATCAATTGCCTCGGGGCCAATCTGAGCGGCTTCGGTCAGGCGCTGGAGCTCAGCCTCTTGCTCAGCAGTCAGACCCTCACCCAGGCGCTTGACATAGTCGAGACGCTGGCGCTTGTTGGAAAGTCGCAGGCGTACCATTTCAGCATAAACCGCCTTGTCGTCAACCTGCACCGCCCCACCATTACGCTTGGCGATCTCCTGCGCGATGCGGGTGGCTCCCAACTCAGGCTCCTCGCGAATGATCGAGAGCATCTGCGAGCGCTGCTCATAAGTGAGCTGTGAGGGCTCATCTTCAATGCGCAACCGTTTGTTCAGCAGACCTTCATCGCCATACAACTCGAAGCGTTTGCGATAGCGGTAGAAAGTCGAGGGCGAGAGGTTCATCAGGCGGCAGGCTTCCGCGACCGGCTGGCCCTCCTTCTCGACCAGTTCGAGCAGCTTCTTGCGGCGGGCAAAGATATATTCATCCGCCTCGACCTTTTCTTTGATTACCACCATCGTGATGTCATCGTACTGCTCGACCGGACCGCAGAAGGTCTCCAGATCATCGGATAGCTGATCGACAAACTCATCGGGGGACTTGTCGGAGTTGTTGCGAATGAATTCGAGGAAGCGCGGAATGCCATACTGTCGCCGACGCGCATCCATCGCCTCAGTGATGCCGTCGGTGTAGATGACCAACATGTCATCACGTTTGAGCCGTACCGTCTCGGAGCGCAGGTTCTCCTCGAAGCTGATGCCCTCCGGCAGCGTGATCCCCAGCGGGATACCTTTCGGGTTGAGGAAGTAAGTCTTGTCCTCATCCCGGCGATAGAGCACCATCGGGTTGTGCCCGGCGGAGGCGAATGAGATCGAACGATTGCGAGTGTCGAGAATCACCAGGAAGAGCGTGATGAACATTCCCCGGCGCACATCCTCGGTGACGAAGTCATTGACCCGCGAAAGCACGTCAACCGCCGACCGATTGCCGCGCGACTCCAGCCGGATCGCGGTGCGAATCATGGTCATTACCAGCGATCCGGGGACGCCCTTACCGGAGACATCGGCCACGACAATCCCCAGCGTGGTCGGGTCGATCCAGACGAAATCATAATAGTCGCCGCCGACATCCTTGGCAGCTCGGTACATCGTTCCCAGATCGAAACCCTCGACGTCGGGAAATTGCTTCGGCAGGAGCGCGTGCTGGATGTCCTGCGCCACCTGCATCTCTTTGCGCATCTTCTCCTGCTCGACCAGATTGTCTTGAGCCTCTTTGACCTTGACGGTCATCTCATTGAAGGCATCCGCAATGGCGCTGAATTCACCCGCGCCCTCCATGTCGATCTTGCTTTCGAGGTCGCCCCGACCGAAGCGGCGGACGCCATCGATCAGTTTCTGAATCGGTTTGACGAAGTAGACGGCGAGCAGGTAGACCGCCAGCATACTGAAAACAAAAGCGATGCCCACGACAAAGAGGATGCCGCGACGCGCTCGGGCAATGCTGCTGCTCAGGCCGTTTTCGCTGAAGGCGACATGCGATTCACCGAAGACGCTGCCCGTG
>JBDRQZ010000461.1:0-5541 GCA_043826025.1 bacterium
AGAAGGTGCAGATCTGGATCGGGGACTACGTGCTCGCCTCCTATGGCACCGGCGTCGTAATGGGGGTCCCGGCGCACGATCAGCGCGACTTCGTCTTCGCCAGGAAATACGATATCCCGATACGCGTGGTAATCAAGCCGCAGAGCGAGCCCGAGCCCAATCCCACGACGATGACGGAGGCCTATGTCGAACTCGGCGAGATGTGCAATTCCGCTCAATTCAATGGTCGGGTAGGGCAGGAGGCGATCGAGGCGGTGATCGCTTACGCCGCAGAGCAGGGGCTCGGCAGCGCCCGGATAAACTACCGCTTGCGCGACTGGCTGATCTCCCGCCAGCGCTATTGGGGAACGCCAATTCCGATCATTCACTGCGATCATTGCGGTGAAGTCCCAGTCCCTTACGAAGACTTGCCGGTTAAACTTCCGGATGACATCAAGGACTATATCCCCAAGGGTCGCAGTCCATTAGAGGATGTCGCCGCCTGGGTGAATGTACCTTGTCCGATCTGCGACAGAGATGCCCGGCGGGACGCCGATACAATGGATACTTTCGTCGACTCCTCCTGGTATCAGCTTCGCTACTGCGATAATCGCAATGCCGAGTCGATCTTCGAAAGCGATCTGGTCAACTGCTGGAATCCGGTCAACCTTTACGTCGGCGGTATCGATCATGCCACCGGGCACCTGATCTACATCAGATTCATCACAAAATTCCTGCATGATCTGGGCTTGATCGAGTTCGACGAACCGGCAACCGAGCTGTTTAACCTCGGCTGGGTGCAGGATGAAAACGGCCTGAAGATGTCCAAGTCGCGCGGCAATCTGGTCAGCCCAATGCAGCTTATGGCCGACCATGGCGTCGACAACTCGCGGCTGGCGATGTTCTTCCAAGCGCCAGCGGAGAAAGACATCCCTTGGTCCACGCGGACATTGACCGGAATCGAGAGGTTCACCGGGCGGCTCTATCGCCATTTTCAGGAGGCGTCACGCTGTCCTGAAAGGCCCGATCTTACCCGGACCTATGCTGCCGGAGAGCTTACAGAGACCGCATACAGTATCTATATTTGGCTAAATCAGACGGTCCAGAAGTACACCCAGGACTTCGCTCGCAAGCAGTACAACACCTGCGTAGCGGCGCTGATGGAATTCATCGGACACTTCCAGAGCGTCGAGCTGACCGCTGACGTGCAGTCCAAGTATCTGCTGGCCAAGATGATTCAACTGCTGGCGCCGCTGGCGCCGCACCTGGCGGAAGAAGGCTGGGAGCTGCTCGGCATGGGCGGCAGCGTTTTCGAGTCGACCTGGCCGGAACCGGATCCCGCCGCGCTGAAGTTCGATATGGTGACGGTCGCCGTACAGGTCAATGGCAAGGTGCGCGGCCAGCTTGAAATCGACCGCGCCGCAAGCGAGGCGCAGGTGCGTGAGGCGACACTGGCTCACGAGAACGTGGCGCGACACATCTCAGGCAAAGAGATCAAGAAGTTCATCTACGTTAAAGAGAAGCTCGTCTCGATCGTGGTCAAGTAGGGCTGCGGGGGAGTTCGGTTCATCAGCGGCCATCTCGGACATTTCAGCAACTATACATAATATATCTTATCAGACATAATAGATGAAGGTAGACCCAAAATGGCGTCTTACCCAGTCCCTATAGGTATGGCAGCGCGCCCATACCTGCTTTCGACCACAGTTCAAGTACTACTTGAATCTACTTCAGCTTGTGCGCTCTATCGCTCTCTCTAATAACGACTTAGATTCTGTTCATCCATCTGACCGCAAACGGGCGCGATTCTTGCGGAAGGCTATCTGCAGTGGATAATATTTGGAGTAAAGAAATGAAGCTAAAACGACAAGATGGTTTCTCGATGCTCGAGGTAATGGTCGGACTGGTAATTTTCAGTCTGGGGTTGTTACTCTTGAGTTCGATGATGATGGTCTCGCTTAAGGGCAACAAGTGGTCCAACGCCACCACCGATGTCGTCCAGCTTATGCGAGACAAGGTCGAGGACTTCCGGAACGCCGATGTCAGCGAGATGGTGTCGGGCGAGGATGTCGTCAACGGCATTCGGCGTGCCTGGCAATTCCGTGCCCTTCCTCCCGGCAATCTGCGCGAATTGATGGTTGCACTGGAGTGGACCGATGAGCGCAGCGCCGTCCAGGCCTGTACAACTTACACTTTCATCCAGATCTGAGGGTAGAGTGATGTTACGAAGATTTCATAAACGTCGGTCCGGCGAGGGCGGCTTCACGATCATCGAGGTACTGATTGCCGCAATAATCGCAGGATTCGCCCTGACCGCCGCTTTCGCGGTGTTCATCAACCAGAACAAAAACCATGTGATTCAGGCGGGTATCACGGAGATGCAGCAGAATGGGCGGGCTGCCGTCGATGAGCTGGTCACCAATGTGCGGCGCGCCGGCTATAAGTTGCCCGACGGTCTGCCGGCCATCTCGGCCTGGAATACCGATCCTGACACGATTGCAGTAGCGTTTCTGCACGAGCCAGCCTGTACTGCGTCGCTGTCTGACCCGATGCCCTTGCCGTCCGCGGAGCTCAAGTGTACGGATAGTGATCTCACTTGCTTTGAAGACGACATGTGGGCCTACATCTACGAAGAGTCTGCCGATACCGGCGAGTTCTTCTGGATCACCCACGTGCAGGCGGCAGCCGGGCATATCCAGCACAATATCGAGCCACTCTCGCGAAAATATGGGGCCGGCTCGATCCTCCTTGTCGTCGACTACTTCAAGTACTACGTCGACAACAGTGACACCGCTCATCCGGTGTTGGTGCGCAAGGAGCATAGTACACCTGACATCTATGCCGACTACATCGAAGATCTGCAGTTTCAGTATATTATGGCTGATGGCACCATCTCCAACACGATTGCCGTCGATCGCTACGTGCGCGAAGTCCTGATCTCGGTCACGGCGCGCACCGAGCGCGACGACCTGTTCTTGCAGGACGAAAAACGTCACGAGAACTACAGTACCAGAGTCAGAGTCAGAAACCTGTGAGGCAAGATATGAAGAGAATTACAAAATCCCAAGCCGGCTTCTCGATCCTGGTCTTCCTGACCTTGCTGTTGATGCTCTCGCTGTTGGGCATCAACGCAATTCTGGTCTCGACCTCTGAAGTTGACGTCGCCGGCTATGAATTGAATTCGGCGCAGTCTCTGAACGCGGCTGAGGCCGGTTTGGAAAAGGCCGCCGCGGAGATCACATCTTACTACGACAAACATGGTCGCCCGCCGGACTCCCTGCCCACCGGCCAGTTGGAGCTGGGCAATCAGGTGGTGACCTACTCAGTCGACAAACCGGGCGTTACCCAGCATAAGATACTCGAGCAGGGCGCCTATCGGGGTCTCTATTCCCTCTCCGATGAGTACATTATCACCTCGACTGCAACCAGCCCCGGCGTCAAGGCGCAGACCACGCTGACCCAGACGCTCGATGCCGCAGTGGTGCCGATCTATCAGTTTGCGGTGTTCTATGAGGGTGATCTGGAAATCGCTCCCGGGCCGCAAATGACTCTGGGCGGCCGTGTGCACAGCAACAATGACATGTACCTGCAGGCGGACAATTCCCTGAAGATCGACTCCTACACAACCGCTGCCGGTAACATCTATCATGGCCGCAGTCCGCTGTCAGGCATGTCCACCGGCTACGGCGACGTTCTGATTAAGGACGCCGGCGGCACGTACCAGAACATGGACAACGGCGATGGTTCCTGGCTTGATGCGAACGACGCTGACTGGGTCGATGAATCGATCTCGCGCTGGGACGGCAAGGTGGAGGATGGGGATCATGGCATGACGGAGCTGGAGTTGCCGGTCGTCACATCCGGCGAGCCCAAGGATATGATCGGCCGCGAGAATGGCGGCAGCAATCCCGACAGTTACGAGGCCCGCTGCGACTTGAAACTGCTCGACGGCCAAATGTATTCCCTTGATAGCGACTCAATCTGGAGCAACATCACCGCCGACATGATCAGCGCCGGCGTGTTGTCCACCACCACCTTCTATGACGGACGCGAAGGCAAAGATGTGACCTCCTGGGATATCAACCTCGGCGCGCTCGGCGCCACCGAGTACTGGCCGGAGAGCGGCATCATTTACACTGCCTGTGATGTCACGTCGTATGACGCAACCAGGTTGGTCAACGGCGATGAGCTGGCGGGACCCTTGACCGTCGCCTCTGAGAATCCGGTTTATACTCTGGGTGACTACAATACCGTTCAGAAAAAGCCGGCGTCGATCATGACGGATGCCTATACGGTGCTTTCCAACAACTGGGATGACGGCAAGAGTGAGTGGAGCCTCAATAATCGTCAAGCCGGAGCAACTCAGGTGAACGCGGCCTATATGACCGGCAATAAGCCCTCCGGCTCCGGCGGTGGCAGCAACTACTCCGGTGGCTTCGAGAACTTGCCGCGGTTCCTTGAGAACTGGAGCGGCAAGAACTTCAAGTGGATTGGCTCTGCCGTTGATCTCTGGGAAGCGCAGCAGGCCACCGGCTATTGGGGCGGTAGTTACTATTCGCCTCCCAACCGTGATTGGCATTTTGACCTCGACTTTCTCGATCCGACCAAACTGCCCCCGGGAACACCATTGATCTCGGTAGTGCTCAAGACCGGCTGGTCACAAGCAATCGCTTTTGGCGAGGAAGTCCTGGATGGTGAATAGCAGAAACCTTTCCGAACCTGTTTTCGGCTGATTCCGTACCGCTACTGCTCCGGAGGGGGCGCCCTGCCCCCTCCTCGCAGTTGATCCCTGACAAAACGAACCACTGCAAAGATCGCAATCGGCGACATTGGTGACTTCAGCACAAATCGAACTTGTCCTGCCAAGTGGGTGGGTTAGACTGTGTGCCACCGACGACTATGCTCCTCCAGGAGCTGATCACTCCAGCCTGAAACGATTCGGAGAATTCGGAGGTGTCGAGATTACGCGAGGTTGTAGCGATCGATACGATCGCGAAGCGTATTGCGGGAGACGCCCAGAGCCCTGGCGGCCTTTACCTGATTGCCATCAAGCTGCTTGAGAGTCAGGTCGAACAGCGCTTTTTCCAGGGCTTCCTGGATGTGGTGATAGATCTGGCCGTGTGAACTCGTGAAGATTCTGCCGTAGATCGGGTCGAGCAGGCGCTGGAACATCTGGAAATAGTTGTCCTTCAGTTCCTCGAAATCGATGCGGACGGGATCATTGAGGTCTTTGGCCAGCGGCAGGTCGGTGAGCTGGACAATGTCGTTCTTGGACATCACCACCGCAGTGTGGATGTTGTTCTCCAACTCGCGAACGTTACCCGGCCAGGGATAATCGCAGAGCATCTGCATCGCTTCCTTACTGATCCCCTTAACCTGCTTCCCAGTAGATTTTGAATAGCTCTTCAGGAAGTGTTCCGCCAGCAACGGAATGTCATCACTGCGCTCCCGCAACGCCGGCATGTAGAAGGAAACCACCTTGAGCCGGTAGAACAGATCGATTCTGAACTTCGCTTCCTTGATGCAGGAGACCAGGCTTTGGTTGGTGGCGGCGATCACGCG